>JASLDK010000006.1 GCA_030145945.1 Nocardioides sp. | reverse complement strand
AGCTGCGAGCCGGCCAGGGCGACGTCGGCGAGCGCACCGGCGTAGTCGGCTGACTTCGCCGACTTCTCCAGCAACAGTTGCGCCATCAACGGCGTCGGACCAGCACGGAACCGGTTGCCCCGCTTGGCGGCGACCTGATGCTCCTCGGCCGAACGCTCGCGACCGGTCTGGGCGCACCAGTCGACGAACCCGCCGCGCGAGCGCTCCGAGACGGTGGCAGCGACGGCCTCACCCTCGGCGCGCGCCGCGACCTCGTCGATTCCAGCAGCGCGGGCAGCAGCGACGAGGGCGTCCAACGCGTCGGTGAGATGGGCTGTCATGGCGTTCCCAAGGTGAGGTCGGGGCCACCCGAGGAGGCGCGGCCGAACTTGGCGTCGAGGAACCTGCTCTGCGCGATCAGCGCCTGGGCGTCGGCCCGGTTGAGGGCGTCGAAGATCCGGTCCATGGTCGCGCCGAGCAGTTCGAGCTGCTCGACCAGGATCATCAGGGCGGTCTTCGCGCCGTCGATGGGGCGGGTGTCCGCCCAGTCACGCGGCAACCGGAGATAGGCCTCGACCGTCTCGGGGAGATAGTCGGTCGCCGTCGCGACGACCGCATAGCTCTCCTCGCTGCCCAGTCCGAGCTGGGCCAGACGCGGCAGCATCTGGTGGATGAGCCGCGCGATCCGCACGACCCGCGACACCACGACCGGCGGCGCGTTGCCGTCGGTGAGCATGGCGTTGACCTGGTTCAGCGCCGCCAGGATGTCCTTCTCCGTCGGCGGCGGCGGTACGGCGTACGCCTGCTCCTCGACGCCGCCGCGCGAGCGACGGAACCATGACTTCAGCCCCACCTGAGTCGCTTCTCCCCTGTGTCTTCGGTTGTCCCTGTGCCCGGTCCGCTCAGCCGATGTCCAGCGAGCCGGCGGCATTGCGCGCGTCGTGCTGCTGGACCCGGTCGAGGTAGGCCTTCGACTTCTGGACCTCGTTCTCGAGGACCCCGATGGTGGTCGACATGTTGTCGAGCGCCTTGAGCTTGAACTCGTCGATCGAGTCCATGGTGGCGTAGATGTTGGCGAACGCTGCCTGCAACTGCTCGATGCCGATCGTCGAGGACGCGGCCTGCTCCTGGATGGCGGCGGAGTTCTCCTTGAGCATCTCCGAGGTGCGCTGGATCATCGTGGACGTCGTCGAGTTGAGAGCGGTGATCTGGTCGAGCACCAGCTTCTGGTTGCTGAGCGCCTGGGCGACGATGACGGCCGTGCGCAGCGCCGAGATGGTCGTCGTGGTCGCGCGGTCGACACCCTTGATGAGCTCGATGTTGTTCTTGATGATGATGTCGATCGCGAGATAGGCCTGGATCGAGACGGCCAGTTGCGTGAGCAGGTCCTGGTGCTTCTGGCGCACGTAGAACAGCACGTCCTGCGAGAGCGTCTTGGCGGTCTCCGGGTCGCTCAGCTCGAGCTCGGCAATCTTGGCCGACAGCTTGGCGTCGAGCTTCTCGGCGACGTAGATGTATTGGTTCAACCGGCCCATCACGGCCCACAGGTTGGTCTTCTCCAGATTGAGCGCCACATTGTCGCGGGTCAACTCGTCCTGGCCGCTGCGCAGCGAGTGCAGGATGCCGTTGAGCTGGCTCTGCGAGGATTGGTACTTGCGGAAGTAGTCCTCGATCTTGTCGTTGAAGGGCAGCTTGTCCCACCACTTCTTGACACCGGTCGCCTGGCTGGGGTCGAGATCCTCGACCGTTCGACGCAGCGCGAGCAGCGTCTTGCCGACCTCGGAACCCTGCGCGATGCCGCCCTGCTTGAGCGCGGTGACCGGCTTGTCGAGCATCCGGTTGGACGTCTCGGCGGCCTTGCGGATGTCGGCGTCACCCATCGTGCGCACGTTCTCGGCCTGCGCCGAGAACTCCGGGCTTCCGGCCTTGGCCGCCGCGAGCGAGGTCAGGAAGCTGTCGACCTTCGCGTCGAGCTCCGGCACCATCGTGGCGTCCACCTGGGGCGCCATCTTGGGCGCCTGCGTCTCCACGACCGGGGCCGGCGCCTCCGGCGCGGTCAGCTGGATCACCGGCTCGGGCGGGGCCAGCGGGCTCGGCTCAGCAGCGGCGGCGGAGGGGGTGGCCTGGGAACCGTCGGTCGTCATGTCCGGCAGCCTATCCAGCAAGCCCTCGCTTCATGCAGGGTCAGGTCGGCAAAAGTCAGCGTCGTCCGCCGCCCGGTGCCGGTTCCAGGTCGATGAGGAAGATCGGCAGCAGCCACTGGGTGATCGGGCCGATGGTGAGGGCGAAGACGACAGTTCCGACGCCGAGCGTGCCGCCGAGCAACAGGCCGAGGACGACGACGGTGATCTCCAGCGTCGTGCGGACCAGTCGGATCGAGAGTCCGGTACGCCGGGCGAAGCCGGTCATCAGTCCGTCGCGGGGCCCGCGGCCGAACTGGGCGCCGATGTAGAGCGCCGTCGCGAGGCCGCAGAGCAGGATTCCACCGACCATCAGCGCGATCTGGACAACGAGGTTGCTGGGGGCCTCGAACATGCCGAGGGTGGCGTCGGCGGACATGCCCACGACGAGCGCGTTCGAGATGGTGCCGAGGCCCGGCTTCTCCCGCAGTGGAATCCACAGGACCAGCACGACGAAGCTGAACAGCACCACGGCCTGACCGAGCGTGATCGGCACGTGCCGGATGAATCCGGAGTGCAGGACGTCCCAGGGCGCGAGACCGATGTTGCCGAGCACCATCAGCGCCAGGCTCACGCCGTAGAGCCACAGTCCGACGTAGAGCTGCACGAGTCGCCGGGGCAGGCGTCCCGCGCGGAGCTGGGCGATCGGGCCGAGATCCGCGAGTTGGACGGCGGGGCGCGGGAGGGGTGCGGCGACGGACATGGCTCCAGCGTGAGGGACATTGGACTGTTTCCAAATAGCCAATCGAACTAGAGTGGCATCCATGGAACAGACCACTTCGCTCTCCGCCGCGCGACTGGCGACGCTGGTCGAGGGCTTCGACCGGTCGCCGGCGTACGCCGGACTGGCCGACGCGCTGCGGGAGCTGATCGGCGACGGCCGGATCGCCTATGCCACCCGGCTGCCGAGCGAGCGCGACCTCACCAACGCACTCGGTGTCTCCCGCACCACCGTCACCCGGGCCTACGCGGTGCTCCGCGACAGCGCCTATGCGGAGGCCCGGCAGGGCTCCGGCACCTTCACCCGCCTGCCCGGTGGGCGGACCCGGGCACTCGACCGGGCACTGTGGCCCAGCGATGTCGGCAACGGGGTGATCGACCTCGTCTGTGCCGCTGCGACCGCTCCCCCGGGCATCGCCGCCGTCTATGCCGACGCAGCGGCCGACCTTCCCGCGCATCTGGGCAGCCACGGGTACTTCCCCGCCGGGCTGCCTGACCTGCAGGCCGCCGTCGCCCAGACCTACGCCGACCGCGGGCTACCGACCGCGCCCGAGCAGATCATCGTCACTCCGGGCGCGCTCGCCGCCACGGCCGTCATCGGCAGCGCTCTCGCCGGCCCGCGCGACAAGGTGCTGATGGAGTCACCGACCTATCCCAATGCCATGCAGGCGTTGCGGATCGGCGGCGGACGCCTGGTCACCATGACGCTGGACCCGACGGGGTGGGACCTTGACGCCGTGGAGGCGACCGTGACCCGGCACCGGCCTCGTCTGGTGCACGTGATGCCCGACTTCCACAACCCCACCGGGCTGCTGATGACCGATGCCGACCGCGCCCGCTACGGCCGCCTGCTCACCCGGCACGACGCAGTCCCCGTCATCGACGAGGCCCACCACCTGCTCCCTCTCGACGACACCCCCGCCGGCACCCCCTTCGCCGCGCACGCCAAGGATGCGATCTGCGTGGGCAGCGCCAGCAAGAGCATCTGGGGCGGCCTCCGGCTCGGCTGGATCCGCGCGCCCCACACCCTGGTGGACAAGCTGACCAGGGCCCGGGTCGGCATGGACCTCGGCGTCCCGGTGCTGGAGCAGCTCGTGCTCGCCCAGCTGCTCGGCGGCGACCTCGACGGGCTGCTCCAGGGGCAACGGCAGCGCCTGCGCACGCAGCGCGACGCCATGGCCAGCGCGCTCGCCGAACACCTGCCCGACTGGGAGTTCCGGATGCCGTCGGGCGGGATGGCACTGTGGTGCCGTCTGCCCTCCCTGCGCAACGGAGCCGGCGCGACCGCACTCTCGACCGAGGCCGAGCGGCATGGTGTGCTGCTCGCGCCGGGACCGTCCTTCGCCCCGGAGGGCGGACTCGACCGCTACGTCCGGCTGCCCTTCGCGGTCGCCGCATCCGACCTCGTCGAAGCCGTACGCCGGATCGCCGATGCCTGGGCCGTCGTGAGCGAGACCGGCCGGGCCGGCGTACCCCGCTCGTCGGGGGCGGAGCCGGTCCTGGTCGCCTGAGCGGCGTACTTGTCAGGCTTCTCATGCAGTTGTTGGGGGTTGCAACCCCCTACAAGTGCATGAATCCCCGGCCAGCCGGGGATTCATGCAGCTCCCGCCTACAGATCCGCCGCGTGGATCGAGGTCGCGTCGATCGCCTGCTCGATGGCCGCCAACGTCTCCGCGGGGATGGCCGAGTCGACCGAGAGCGCGACCAGCGCCTGGCCGCCCTTGGTCTCGCGGGAGACCTGCATGCCCGCGATGTTGACGTCGGCCTCGCCGAGGATCCGGCCGACGGTGCCGACCATGCCCGGCCGGTCGGCATAGGTGAAGAACGCGAGGTGTTCGGTGGGCTCGATGTCGACGATGTAGCCGTTGACCTCGACCAGCCGCTCCTTCTGCGCGATCCCGACCAGGGTGCCGCTCACGGAGACCTGTGCTCCGTCCGTCAGCGTGCCGCGCAGGGTGATCAGGTTGCGGTGGTCGCCGCTGTCGCCGTCGGTGACGAGGCGGACCGCGAGTCCGCGCTCCGCTGCCAGCAACGGCGCGTTGACGTAGGAGACCTGGTCGTCGACGACGCTGGCGAACAGGCCCTTGAGGGCGGCGAGCTCGAGCACCTTGACGTCGTGGCCGGCGATCTCACCGCGCACCTCGACGTCGAGCTGCTGGGCGACCTCGCCGGCGACGGCGGTGAACACCCGGCCGAGCTTCTCCGCGAGCGGGATGCCCGGACGGACGTCCTCGGCGATGACGCCGCCCTGGACGTTGACGGCGTCGGGCACGAGCTCGCCCGAGAGCGCCAGGCGCACGGACTTCGCGACTGCGAGGCCGGCCTTCTCCTGGGCCTCGTCGGTCGACGCACCCAGGTGCGGGGTCGCGACGACGTTCTCCAACGCGAAGAGCGGGCTGTCGGTGCACGGCTCCGTTGCGAAAACGTCGAGGCCGGCCGCGGCGATCCGTCCGGTCCTGAGGGCGTCATGGAGCGCCGCCTCGTCGACGATGCCGCCGCGAGCGGCGTTGACGAGGACCAGCGACGGCTTCGCCTTCGCCAGTGCGTCGGCGTCGATGAGCCCCACCGTCTCCGCGGTCTTCGGCAGGTGCACGGACATGAAGTCCGACACGGCCAGCAAGGTGTCGAGGTCGACGAGGCGTACGCCGACCTGGGCTGCGCGCCCGGCCTGGACGTAGGGGTCGTAGGCGATCACGGTCATGCCAAAGGCGGCGAGACGTTGGGCGACGAGGACGCCGATCCGCCCGAGGCCGACGATGCCGACGGTCTTCTCGAAGAGTTCGATGCCGGTGAACTTCGACCGCTTCCACTCGCCCTGGGCCAGCGCATGGTGCGCGGGCGAGACGTGGCGGGCAGCTGCCAGCATCAGCGCGATGGCCAATTCGGCGGCGGAGACGATGTTGGAGGTCGGCGCGTTCACCACCATCACGCCGGCCTGGGTCGCGGCCTTCACGTCGACGTTGTCGAGACCGACCCCTGCTCGCGCGACGACCTTGAGTCGCGTCGCGACGGCGAGGGCCTCGGCGTCCACCTTGGTCGCCGAGCGCACCAGGATCGCGTCGGCGTCCGCTATCGCCGCCAGCAGCTCGGCACGATCCGCTCCGTCGCAGTTGCGGATCTCGAAATCCGGCCCCAACGCCTCGACCGTGGCGGGGCTCAACTCTTCGGCGATGAGGACGACGGGGCGCGCGTTCGATGCGTTCACGGCGGGTCCTTCGCAGGTCATGCGGGTGGGAACGGCACGACTCTGTGCGCGTGCGCCACACTAGCGCGCGATCACCCGACCGTCAGGAGAAGAGCGCCTGCCCGACGTGCTCACCCTGTGCCACGCCGGGCGGGACCGCGAACAGCGCCTGCCCGGTGAACCGGAGGTATTCCATCATCGCGTCGCTCCTGGACATCGCCCGCTGCAGCGGGATGAAGTGGGTGCGCGGGTCGCGCAGATAGGCGAGGAAGAACAGGCCGGCGTCGAGGCCACCGACGCTGTTGCTGCCGTCGACGAAGTTGTAGCCGCGCCGCAGGATCCGCACCCCGTCGTTGAGGTCGGGATGAACGACGCGCACGTGCGCGTCGGCCGGAATGATCGGTCCGGTGCTCCCCATCATCTCGAAGTCGGGAGCGGACGTCTCCTCGCCACCCGACAGCGGTGCGCCCGTGCCCTTGGTGCGACCGATGAACCGTTCCTGGGCGTCGAGGGACTGGCGGTCCCAGATCTCGATGGCCATGTTGATCCGGCGTACGACGAGGTAGGAACCGCCCGCGAGCCAGCTCGCGGCAGCGTCGTCCTCACCGCTGACCCACACGTGCTCGGCGAGGGCGTCGGACTCCTCGGCCTTGATGTTGGCCGTGCCGTCCTTGAAGCCGAACAGGTTGCGCGGCGTGGACTGGGAGGTCGAGGTCGTCGAGGTCCGGCCGAAACCCAACTGGGACCAGCGCACGGTCGTCGTACCGAACCCGATCCGGACCAGGTTGCGGATCGCGTGGACCGCGACCTGCGGGTCGTCGGCGCAGGCCTGGATGCAGATGTCGCCACCGCTGCGTGCGTCCTCGAGGACGTCGGCCGAGAAGGCCGGAAGCTCCTCGAGCGCCGCAGGCCGGCGCTCGGCGATGCCGAAGCGGTCCTTGCCGTCGGGGTCGGTGAACAGGCTCGGGCCGAAGCCGAAGGTGATGGTGAGCCCACTCGGCGGCAGGTCGAGCGCCTCGCCGGTGTCGTCCGGCGGCGCATTGCCCGCGCCGTCGACCGCACCGACCGGACCCGCCGAGCCGCCCTGCGTCATCCGGGCAGCCGCCTCGGTCCACTGCTTCAGCACCGAGATCAACTGCTCGCGATCGTCGGTGGTGACGTCGAGCGCCACGAAGTGCAACCGGTCCTGCGCGGGCGTCACGATCCCCGCCTGGTGAGCGCCGTGGAAGGGGTACGACGTGGTGCCGCGGTGCCGCTGCACCGGCTCGGACGCCGTGGCCCGCCCCACGGCGAACGCTCCCGCGACCCCGGCAGCGGCTCCGGCGCCGAGGCCGCCGCCGAGCAGGCCGCGCCTGCTGACGCCGGTCAGGAGGTCACCGCCGCGGTGAGCTTCGACAACGGCTCGGAGAGCGCGTTGACGGCGTCGACGATCTTCTTGATGTCGCTCTCGGACAGCGTCGTGAACAGGACGAATCCCTTGCCGGCGCGGAATCCGGCGAGGACCTTGTCGAGCGCATCGAACTTCGCGGTGAGCTCGGACGCAAGTGCGGGGTCCTTGGTCTCGAGGAGCGCCTGGACCCCTTCGTAGGCGACCCGGGCTCCGTCGACGTTGGCCTGCAGGTCCCACAGGTCGGTGTGCGACCAGGCCTCCTCCTCGCCGGTGATCTTGCCCTTGGCGACCTCTTCGAGGAGCCCGATCGAGCCGTTCGCGATCTTGTCGATCGGATAGGTCAAGGCATCCGCACCAGTGGCCTGGATACGGCGGTCGAGCTCGGTCACGTTGGTGAGCAGGTCGTCACCATAGGTCGCCCGCTCCGAGGGGGTGAGCGCCGTGTAGCCCTTCGCATCCTGAGGCCACAGGTCCTTCTCGATCCGGTGCCAGCCGGTCCACTTCTCGCCGGCGGCGAAGTCGACGTCGGCCTCGCGGGCATCCGTCAACGGGTCGAGGTCGCCGAAGGACTCAGCGACCGTCTCGATCCGCTCCCAGTGCTCGCGGGCGAGGGGGTAGAGCGCGCGGGCCTCGTCGTCCTTGCCCTCCTCGTAGAGCTGGACGAACTGCTTGGTCTTCTCCAGCAGCTGGCCTGACTGGTCCTGGACGTAGGCGCGGTAGTTGTCCTGCGCCTGGTCGATCAGCTCCTGGTCGGTGGCGCTGACCGTCTGCTCGTCCTTCGAGGGGGAAACGACGAACGCTGCGCGGATGCCGTCACCGGTCATGCCGGGCTTGCAGGTGGCGAAGTAGTCGCCGGCCGGCGCATTGACGGTGAGCTTCTTGGTCAGGTTGGGCCCGACGTTCTCGACCTCCGCCACGATGCGCAGCCCGTCGTGGGCCAGGAGGTAGAACTCGGTGACGTCCTTGCCGGTGTTCGTGACGTCGAAGGTGAGCGTGCCGGCAGGGGCTTTGAGTGCCGACACCTCGCACTTGTCGTCGCTGGAGTTGACGGTCAGCGCACGGGGATCAGCCTTCTTGGCTGCGTCTCCGGACGACGCGTTCTGCGTGCACGCGGCGAGGGCAGGGATGACGGCGCGTGG
>JASLDK010000005.1 GCA_030145945.1 Nocardioides sp. | reverse complement strand
CGCTCGGCGCATCGGCACGCTCGGAGACAGCCGGTCGAGGCGTCCCGGCTCCCCGTTGCGTGCGTGGATCTCGGTGCCGATGAGGCCCAGTCGGACGCTGTTGACGCGGATCCCCTGATCCGCGACCTCAAGGGCAAGGCCTCGGGTGATGGTGTCGACGGCGGCCTTGGAAGCCGCATAGTCGACGTACTCCCCCGGCGATCCCAGCTCCGCCGCACGCGAGGACACGTTGACGATCGCGCCGCCGAGGAGCCCGGACATGACCCGCACCGCTTCGCGAGCACACAGCAGCACCCCGATCACGTTGGTGTCGAACACCTCCCTGATCCGGGCGGCCTCGAGGTCGACGACTCGGGAGGAGGGGGCCACGATCCCCGCGTTGTTGACCAGTCCCTGCAGCGGTCCGGCCTCGGTGGGCAGGTCAGCGAAGACGGACCGCACCGCGGACTCGTCAGTCACGTCGAGCGCCACGGCATCGGCCCACCCGCCGGCCCGGCGGCAGTCCGCGACGACCAGCGCGGCCGCATCGGCGTCCGTCCGATAGGTCACCAGCACATTCCAACCCGATGCCGCCAGCATCCGCGCCGTCGCCGCACCCACGCCGCGACCCCCGCCTGTCACGACCGCCAACCGTTGCCTCATGAAGGCGACGCTAGTCCAGACAGAATTCGTTGCCCTCGGGATCAGTCATCACGATGTGGCCCGCAGCCATCGGCGGAGTGGGTTCGTGACGGGTGAGCCGGCGAGCACCCAGCGCCACCAACCGACCGCACTCCTCCTCGAGGGCAGCCATCCGCTCCTCGCCCGCAAGCCCGGGCGCCGCCCGGACGTCGAGATGCACCCGGTTCTTGGCGACCTTGTCCTCGGGGACCTGTTGGAAGAAGACCCGCGGCCCCTCCCCCGTCGGGTCCTCGATGGCGGAGCGAGAGTTGCGTGCGGCCTCCGGCACGCCGATCTGCTCGAGGAACTCGTCCCAGGCAGCGAGCGGATCGGCGCCCGCGTCGAGCTCGACCCCGGGAGGGCCTGGATGGACATAGCCCAGGACGTCGCGCCAGAACGTCGACAAGGAGCGCGGGTCGTGGCAGTCGAAGGTGATCTGGAGGTGTCGGCTCATGGGAGACGTTCTATCCGAGAGCACCGACAATCCCTCTCCCTCTCCAAGGTATAGCGCAGGTGGGGGCTTGCGGCAAGGCCCCCAGGAACGGGCAGAATCCCGTTCTCCGCCCGAGATCCCAGCGGCGACGACCACCCGAGAACCCCCATGGGAGTTGATGAGTTGACCGACGCGAACACCTCCGCGTTCGACCTCCACCGCCATCCGACCAAAGCCGCCCCCGCCCTCATCCACGACGACGAACGGCACTTCCTCGCCATCGCCAAGAGCCTCCAGGGCACCATCGCCGACCATCAGGACCGCCTCGACGTCGTACGACGTCAGCCCGGCGGCTCAGGGCAGGAGGCACTCGACCGTGACCTCGAGATCCACCGACTCTCGGCGCGACTGAACGCCCTGCGCCGCTACCGCCTCGATCTGTGTCTGGGGCGGATGGCGTTCGAGACCGGCGAGATCGTGTACGTCGGACGCTTCGGGCTGACTGATCCCGACGGCCGACGCCTCCTCGTCGACTGGCGCTCGCCCGCCGCCGAGCCGTTCTTCGCCGCCACCGCCGCGCACCCGATGGGGTTGGTCTCCAAGCGCCGTTATCGCTGGACCGATGGCCGGATCACTGACTACTGGGACGAGTCGTTCGACCCGACACAGCCCAGCCAGAAGGCGGCCCTCGACGACCAGTCGGCCTTCATCGCCAGTCTCGGGGCGAGTCGCACCGAGCAGATGCGCGACGTGCTGGCCACCCTGCAGGCCGACCAGGACGCCATCATTCGCGCCGACTCCCATGGTGCACTGGTCGTCGACGGTGGTCCCGGCACCGGCAAGACCGTGGTGGCGCTGCACCGGGCGGCGTACCTGCTCTATGCCGATCCCCGCCTCTCCGCGGGACGCGGGGGCGTGCTCGTCGTCGGTCCGCATGATCCCTACCTGGCCTATGTCGCGGACGTCCTGCCCAGTCTGGGCGAGGAAGGGGTCCTCACCTGCACGGTCCGCAACCTGGTTCCCGAGGGCCGCACCGCCCATGACGAGACCGATTCCGAGGTCGCGCGCCTCAAGACTTCCGTCGCGATGGTCGAGGCGGTCGAGGCCGCCGTACGCGTCTACGAGGAGGTCCCCACGGAGGGTCTGGAGGTCGAGACGGACTGGGCCGAGCTCTGGTTGAGCCCCGTCGACTGGGCCGAGGCTTTCAACGCACCCGACCCCGGCACGCCCCACAACGAAGCGCGGGACCATATCTGGGACGCCCTGCTCGACATCCTCGTCGACAAGCACCGCGACGCGACAGGCGACGACGGTCCCACCGACGACCAGGTACGCCGATCGCTGCGGCGCAGTGCCGCGCTCGTCGAAGCGGTCACGAAGGCGTGGCCGACGCTTGAGGCAGCAGACCTGGTCGGTGACCTGTGGGAGGTCCCGGCCTATCTCCGGCACTGTGCTCCGCACCTGGCCCCCGAGGAGGTGCGGTTGCTCCGGCGTACCGCTCCGCAGGTCTGGACCACCGCCGACCTGCCCCTGCTGGACGCTGCTCGACTGCGCCTCGGCGACCCGGACGCCCCCCGCAGCCGCCGCAGGCAGGAAGCCCAGCAGGCTGCCGAACGAGCGGAGATGGACGACGTTGTCGACCACCTGATCGCCAGCGACGACTCGGACATGATGATCATGTCGATGCTGCGTGGCAGCGACCTGCGCGGCGCGCTCGCTGCACCCGCAACCCACCAGGACACGGCTGATCGCTACGCAGGACCGTTCGCGCACATCATCGTCGACGAAGCCCAGGAGCTGACCGATGCCGAGTGGCAGATGCTGGTGAACCGCTGCCCTTCGCGCAGCTTCACCGTGGTCGGTGACCGGGCGCAGGCGCGCCACGGATTCGCCGAGTCGTGGTCCGAGCGCCTCACCCGTGTCGGCCTGCGCGACGTCGAGATCGCCCGATTGAGCGTCAACTACCGCACGCCTGCCGAGGTGATGGTGACTGCCGCCCCGGTCATCAGGGCTGTGCTGCCCGACGCCAATGTCCCGACGTCCATCCGGGAGACAGGGAATCCCGTGCGCCACGACGATGCGAGCCGACTCGACGAGATCGTCGAGACCTGGCTGGCGGCCCACGACGAGGGCACCGCCTGTGTCATCGGCGAGCCCGGCTTCGCGGCCACCGAGCGGGTGCGCTCACTCACGCCGGAGCTCGCCAAGGGCCTCGAGTTCGACCTGGTCGTCCTGGTCCGCCCCGATGCCTTCGGCGATCCGACCGACCCGATCCGCAGCGCCGTCGACCGCTACGTCGCGATGACCCGCGCCACCCAGGAGTTGGTGATCCTCGACTGACGTCAGCCCAAGAGCGAATGGGCTTCAGCCGCCTCGCGAGGATTCCAGGGCACCGATCAACTCGTCGAGGGTCGGCTTGGCGGTCTCCGCGATCGACAGCGACATGAAGGAGGACATCGCGACCATGACGTCGTAGCGGCCTTCCTTCCCACGCTTTCCCGGTTTGTGCTTGACCTGCACCTCGCGGAAGGTCGACAACGGGTTGCGCGCCGCCTCGTCCAGTCCGTTGTGACGGAACTTCGCGAGAGTCGCACCGTCGAAGACGAGCGATTCACCGTTGAGGCCCTTGAGCTCGATCACGGCAGGAGCCTAGTGGTCGTGCGGGACGGCCGCCGTCAGACGGCCTGGTTGATGCGCACGTGGTTGCCGGCCGGGTCCCGGAAGGCCCAGTCCCGCACGCCGTACGGCTGGTCGATGGGCTCCTGGATGACCTCGGCGCCGGTGGCCTGGATCTTCTCGAACGCGCCGTCCAGGTCGGAGGTGCTGAGCACGACGGTCGCGTAGGTGCCCTTGGCCATCATCTCGGCGATGGTGGCCTTCTCGGCCTCGGTGATGCCGGGGTCGGCGGCCGGGGGCGCGAGCACGATCGACGGACCGGACTTCCCGGCGGGAGCGACGGTGATCCAGCGCATCTCGCCGTAGCCGACATCGTTGAGGACCTCGAAGCCGAGCACGTCACGATAGAAGGCGAGCGAGGCGTCGGCGTCGGTGTGCGGGAGGAAGCTGTGGTGAATGCTGATGTCCATGGCGCTCACGCTACGGCGCCTCGAAGCGCGGCACTTCTCGATTCCTGACCGATCCGCCGCTGCCGGCGATCGGACCGTCCGGTGAGGTCTGCGCTCCCCCGCGACGGACCGGCCGGGTCACCTTCTTGGTGACACAGGAGGGCGGCTCCACGACACCGTCCTCGGCGGCCGGTGCGTCCTCCCGATAGGCACTCGGCGGCACGCCGACCAGCTCGGTGAACCGACTGCTGAACGTGCCCAACGAGGAGAAGCCCACCTCGAAGCAGACGTCGGTCACGCTGACGTCGCCGCGGCGCAGCAACGCCATGGCCCGTTCGATGCGCCGGGTCATCAGATAGGAGTACGGCGGCTCGCCGTACGCCTTCTTGAACTCCCGGCTCAGATGTCCCGCGGACATGTGCACGTCGCGGGCAAGCGCCTCGACGTCGAGCGGGCGTGCGTACTCGCGGTCGATCCGGTCGCGCACCCTGCGCAGCAGCGCGAGCGTGCGCAGGCGTTCCGGATCGACGGCCATCACTCGACCGCCTGGCCGAGCACCGCGCTGAGGTGGGCACGTGCCTCATCGGCTCCCGTGATGGTGACGACCTCGTCGCCGGCGCGGTGCCACAACCAAGCGTCGAGGTCGGCCGCGGTTCCCGTGACCAGCAGGTCGGCAGCCCGACCGGGGTCCGGTACGACGTGTTGGTCGGGCTCGTTCGTACGCTCATCACCGTCGGGGGTGGTGCCGGAGAAGGCGCCGAGCTGCACCCACACCGAGGTGGCCGTGTCAGTGGCGCGGAACTCGGCGAACTGATCGGCCGGCTCGAAGCGGCCCCACGGCGGCAGTCCGCCGTAGATCACGGCGAGTGCTTCGTCGACACCGTCGGCAGCCAGGTCGGCTGGGACGGGCGAGGCGACGCCCGCCGTCTGCTCGGCGTCCAATCGGTGAATCAACGCCTCGTGCGCCTGGCGACGGTAGGTGAATCCGACGTTCTGGTCCTCGATCCCCGACCAGGACCAGGCGGGATCCGTCGGCTTCGCAGACTCGAGGGCGGTCACGAAGGCCGCATGGCTGGAGCGGAAGGCGGTCACCAGGTCGTCGTACACCGCGGGCCGCATGGCCTCGGCGTAGTCGTCCGGACCCGCGGGACGGTGTTCGACGACGTGGGTCCAGAACCGCTGCACCTCGGTGAGGTGCCAGAGCAGATCGGCGGCGTCCCAGTCCGGGCAGGCCGGCACGCGTGCATCGCCCGGACACGCGGCCAGTACCTCGACGAAACGCGTCGACTCGCGCCGGATGTGGCCGAGATAGTGGGAGAAGCCGAGCCTGGTCACGGCCGCAACAGCACCTTGATCGCACGCCGCTCGTCCATCGCCCGGTAGCCCTCGGCTGCCTGCGCCATCGGCAGGGTGAGGTCGAAGACCCGGCCGGGATCGATGGTGCGGTCCAGCACCTTCGTCAGCAGTTCCGGCAGATAGTTGCGGACCGGCGCCATTCCGCCGTGCAGCACGATGTTCTTCTCGAACATGGTCCGGATCGGCAGCTCCACACCATGAGGTACGCCGACGAAGCCGACGCCGCCACCCGGGCGGACCGCCTGGATGGCTGTCGTCATGGACTCGTTCGTGCCGACGCACTCGAGGACCGCGTCGGCGCCGATGCCGCCGGTGCTCTCCCGCACCGCGGCCACCGCGTCCTTGCCGCGGGCTGCCACCACGTGAGTCGCGCCGAACGCTCGCGCGAGTGCCTGACGTGGTTCGTGGCGGGACATCGCGACGATCCGCTCGGCACCCATCTGCTGCGCGGCGATCACGCCGCACAGGCCGACGGCTCCGTCTCCGACCACGACCGCGGTCGACCCTGGCCGGACACCGGCGGTGACGGCCGCATGCCAGCCCGTCGGCATGACATCGCTCAGCGCGAGCACTGAGGGGATCAGGTCGTCGGCCGGCACTCCCCCGGTGGCGACCAGACTTCCGTCGGCCTGGTTGACCCGGACGTACTCACCCTGACCGCTGGTCGTGACACCGAAGTTCACGCAGGCCGAGTGCACGCCGTACAGGCAGTGAGGGCACGTGTTGTCGCAGTGGCAGAACGGCACGACCACGAAGTCGCCGACCTTGATCGTGCGCACGTCCGCGCCGATCTCCTCGACGACGCCGATGCACTCATGACCGATGGTCGCGCCGGCGCGGATCGGGTTCTCGCCACGGTAGGGCCACAGGTCCGAGCCGCAGATGCAGCCCGCGGTCACCTTGACGATGGCGTCGGTGGGCCGCTTGACGACCGGGTCGGCGACCTCCTCGAAGCGGATGTCGCGGGCAGCGTGGATCGTGGTGGCCAGCATGTGACGATCCTTGCAGAAGACCGGTTTCGGAGTGCCCTCGCTTGCTTCATCTCATATATGAGTTAACGTCGTTGTCATGACCACCGAGACGCCCAACGACGACTACAAGGGCCGGATCGGCAACCTCATCCGTGACGCCCGCAAGCACCGTGGCCTCACCCAGGCCCAGCTCGCCGAACGGCTCGGCACCAGCCAGAGTGCGATCAACCGGATCGAGAAGGGACACCAGAACCTCTCCCTGGAGATGCTGGCCCGGATCGGGACCGCCCTCGACTCCGAGATCGTCGCCCTCGGCGCCGGACCGACCCACCTGCGGGTCAAGGGACCGACCACGCTGTCCGGCACGATCGACGTCAAGACGTCCAAGAACGCCGGGGTCGCGCTGCTCTGTGCGTCCCTGCTCAACCGCGGCCGCACGACCCTGCGCAAGGTCGCCCGGATCGAGGAGGTCAACCGGCTGCTCGAGGTGCTCGACAGCCTCGGCGTGCAGACCCGGTGGATCAACGAGGACAACGACCTCGAGATCGTTCCGCCGAAGGAGTTCGACCTCTCCAAGATCGACGAGGAGGCTGCCCGGCGTACCCGCTCGGTCATCATGTTCCTCGGCCCCCTCATGCACCGCGCCGAGACCTTCGAACTGCCCTACGCCGGAGGCTGCAACCTCGGCACGCGAACCGTCGAGCCCCACATGTCGGCGCTGCGGCCCTTCGGGCTCGAGGTCAAGGCCACCGATGGGTGGTACCACGCCCAGCACAACCGCGCGGTGTCCCCCGCCAAGCCGATCATCCTCACCGAGCGCGGTGACACCGTGACCGAGAACGCCCTGATGGCTGCGGCCCTGCACCCGGGCACCACGGTCATCCGCAATGCATCCTCCAACTACATGGTCCAGGACCTCTGCTTCTACCTGCAGGCCCTCGGCGTCACCGTCGAAGGCATCGGTACGACGACCCTGACCGTCACGGGTGTCGAGACCATCGACGTCGACGTGGACTACTCCCCCAGCGAGGACCCGATCGAGGCGATGTCGCTGCTGGCGGCCGCGATCGTGACGCGTTCGGAGATCACCGTGCAGCGCGCGCCGATCGAGTTCCTCGAGATCGAGTTGGCCGTGCTGGAGGAGATGGGCTTCCTCTACACCCTCTCCGAGGAGTACGTCGCCGCCAACGGCCGCACCCGCCTGGTCGACATCACCACACATCCGTCCGACCTGGTCGCCCCCCGCGACAAGATCCACCCGATGCCGTTCCCCGGCCTCAACATCGACAACCTGCCGTTCTTCGCGGTGATCGCTGCCGTCGCCGAGGGCACGACCTATCTCAACGACTGGGTCTACGACAACCGCGCGATCTACCTGACCGAGCTCAACAAGCTCGGCGGCCGGGTCAGCCTGCTCGACCCGCATCGGGTCCAGATCGAGGGGCCGACCTCGTGGACCGGAACCGAGCTCGTCTGCCCGCCGGCGCTGAGGCCCGCTGTCGTCGTCCTCCTGGCGATGCTGGCCAGCAAGGGCACCTCCGTACTCCGCAGCACCTATGTCATCCACCGCGGCTATGAGGACCTGGCCGAGCGACTCAGCTCCCTGGGCGCCGACATCGAGACCTTCCGCGACATCTGATGCCCTACCTCCAGCCGGGCAAGGTGCTGGCCTTCGCCCACCGCGGCGGTGCCTACCACCCCGAGATCGAAGGGCTCGAGAACACCCTGACCGCGTTCCGGCACGCGGTCGCGCTCGGCTACGGCTACCTCGAGACCGACGTCCACCTGACTGCTGACGGGGTGCTCCTCGCCTTCCACGACGAGGTCCTCGACCGGGTCACGGACACGCAGGGCCGCGTCCGCGACCTCACCCTCGAGGAGGTACGCCGAGCACGGATCGGTGGACGCGAGCAGGTGCCCGCGTTGGTCGACCTGCTCGACGCCTTCCCCCAGGCGCGGTTCAACATCGACATCAAGTCCGACGACGCGGTCGAGGCGCTGGCAGCGCTGGCTCGCGAACGCGACCTGTGGGACCGGCTCATGGTCGGATCGTTCTCGCGGCGCCGAATCCAGCGGTTCCGACGCCTCACCGACGGCCGGGTGCCGACGGCCGCCGACCCACTCCAGATCGTCGCCCATCTGCTCTCGCCCAGCACGCGGATCGCACGCCTGGTCGCGGGTGGCGGCTTCGCGGCCTTCCAGGTCCCCCACCGCCACGGCCGCCTCCCGATCGTGACGCCCGGATTCGTCCGGCGCGCCCATGCCGCCGGGGTCCAGGTGCACGTGTGGACGATCGATGACCCGGAGGAGATGAAGGAACTTCTCGACCACGGAGTCGACGGGCTCTTCACGGACCGCACCGATCTGCTCAAGGATGTCCTCCAGGGGCGCGGCCAGTGGTGGTCGGCGCAGGGAGGAACAGCATGACCATGCCCGAGGGCATCGCGGACCTGCGTCCGCTCAACAACGCGCGCGAACAACGGGCCTGGTACTTCACGGACTGGGCGGCGTCCGCCTTCCAGACGACGGTGGCCGGCGTGCTCTTCGCTCCGTACCTGATCTCGGTGGCGGAGAACGCCGTCGGTGAGCACGGGCGGCTCCACGCGCTCGGTCTCTCGATCGCGCCCGGCGCATTGCCGTCCTACGTCATCACGCTCTCAACGGTGCTGAGCGTGTTGATCTACCCCGTCGTCGGTGCCTATGCCGACCGGATCGCGCGCAAGCCCGACCTGTTGGTGGCGTTGTCGTGGCTGGGTGCTGCCGCGGCGGGGCTGCTGTTCTTCATGGCCGGCGACAACTGGGCATTCGGCAGCATCGCGTTCATCATCGCCAATCTCTCCGGGGGCGCCGCGATCGTCGTGAGCGACTCCATCCTGCCCCTCATCTCGGACGAGGCGGAGCGTGACCGGGTCTCCTCGACAGGGTGGGCCTACGGGTACGCCGGCGGTGGGCTGCTGCTCGCCGTGAACTTCCTGATGGTCTCCTTCCACGACTCGATCGGCCTGGACAAGGCGATGGCCGTGCGGCTGTCGTTGCTGTCTGCCGCGATCTGGTGGGCCGTGTTCATGATCATCCCGTGGCGCGGAATCCGGCGACACCAGCCGGTCGCGGTCGAGGAGGTCGAGGGCGGGGTCCTGACCCGCTCCTTCGGTCAACTGTGGGCGACCCTCAAGGACCTGCGCAACTACCGAGTCGCGCTGACCTTCCTCGTGGCCTACCTCTTCTTCAACGACGGCATCCAGACAGTCATCAACTCGGCCTCCACCTTCGGCATCAAGGAGCTCGGCTTCGGCGACGGGGTCGTGCTCGGGACCTACCTGCTCGTCCAGCTGGTCGGCATCGGCGGTGCGATCCTGTTCGCCCGGGTGGCGGTCAAGCACGGCGCGAAGAAGGTCATCCTCGGCGGCCTCGTCGGGTGGATGGCGATCGTCACCGTCGCGCTGCTGGTGCCCGAGAAGAAGGTCGTGGCCTTCCTTGCGCTCGGTGTCGCGATCGGCATCGTTCTCGGTGGCACCCAGGCGCTGGCGCGCTCCTACTTCTCACTGTTCATCCCCCGGGGCAAGGAGGCGGAGTACTTCAGCCTCTACCACGCGATGGACCGGGGTACGTCGTGGTTCGGGACGCTGACCTTCGGACTCGTCTATCAGCTCACCGACTCCTACCGACCAGCGATCTTCGCGCTCATCATCTTCTTCGTCGTCGGTGGCCTGCTGCTCCTGCGCGTGGACACCGCACGGGGCATCCGCGAGGCCGGCAACACGGCGCCGGCGGTCATCTGAACGTCAACCGGTCTCGGCGTTGTAGGCATGGAACCTTTCCGGGCCGGGTAGCGTTGTAGGGGTCGAGGACGAAACATGGGAGGTGGAGTCTGATGGCAGAGCGCACATTGCGAGGAGCCCGACTGGGTGGCCAGTCCTTCGAGGACGAGCGAGGCATCGAGTTCGCTGCCCGCCAGCAGGTGGGCTACCGGTGCTCACAGGGCCACGAGTTCGAGATCACCATGTCGATCGAGGCGGACGTGCCCGCCGTGTGGGAATGCCCCCGCTGCGGTCTCGAGGCGGAGTCGACGTCCGGCATCGAGCGTGAGGTCAAGGCGGAGAAGCCGCAGCGCACCCACTGGGACATGCTGCTCGAGCGTCGGTCGGAGAAGGAGCTCGAGGAGATCCTCACCGAGCGGCTGGAGTTGCTGCGCGGCGGCGAGATCGGCCCAGCTCACCTGCACCGCGCCAACGCCCGGAAGAAGAAGCCTGCGAAGGCCTGATCACTGCTCGTCGATCACCTCGCCCTGGACCACATCCGGTCCGGGGCGAGTGTCATTTCCTGACGTTGCCGCTCTACCGGAGCCGGGCGCCCAGGGGCCCGTCGGGGAGACGCGCCGCAACGCCTGCCGGCCGGCGTACGACACCAGGAGGCCGCGGAACAGCGGGCGGGTCACCGGGAGGATCAGCAGGATGCCGAGCACGTCGGAGACGAAGCCGGGGCTGAGCATGAGCGCGCCGCCGAGGACGACCAGCGCACCGTCGGCCAACTCCCGGGCGGGCATGCGCCCGGTCTCGATCCGCTCCCGCAACGCCTGCCAGGCACGACGCCCCTCATGCTTGATCAGCCACGCGCCGATGAAACTGTCGAGGACGAGCAGCAGGATCGTCCACCACGGACCAATCGTCTGGCCGACGCGGATCAGCACGGCGATCTCGAGGATCGGCATCACCACGAAGAGCACGAACAGCAGGAGCGTCGCCCGCCGGCTCCGGCGGGTCATCGGGGACCGTGCTGCTTCATCGACGCCCAGCGCTGTTGCAGCCCCCAGCCGGTGATGCGCTTGAGCGACTCGAGGGCGACCTGGCCGCTCATCTTGGACTCCCCTCGGATCCGTTCGACGAACTCGATGGGGACTTCGCGCACCGTCAGGCCGGCCCGGATCGTGCGCGTCACCAGATCCGTCTGGAAGACGTAGCCGGTGGAGCGGACCTCGTCGAGACGGATCTTCTCCAGCGTCGAACGGCGGAAGAGGCGGAAGCCGGCCGTGGCGTCTCGAACGTCGATCCCGAGCAGGAGCCGGACGTAGCGATTGCCACCGCGCGAGAGGATCTCGCGTTGGAGAGGCCAGTTGACGACGGAGCCACCGGGGATCCAGCGCGAGCCGATCACCAGGTCCGCGTCCAGCAACGCCGTCAGGAGGCGGTGCAGCTGCTCGGGTTGGTGGGACCCGTCTGCGTCCATCTCGCCGATCACGTCATAGCCCTCGTGCAGGGCCCAACCGAACCCGGCGAGGTAGGCGGCCCCCAGCCCCTCCTTCGCCGTCCGGTGCAGCACATGGACCTGCGGGTCCTCGGCGGCCAGTTCGTCGGCGATCGCACCGGTGCCGTCGGGCGATCCGTCGTCGACCACGAGCACGTCGACCTGCGGTTGTGCGGCGCGCAGGCGGGCGATGATCCAGGCGATGTTGGCGGCCTCGTCGTAGGTGGGGATCACCATCACCGTGCGCCCGAGCGTCAGGTAGGGGCTGGGGATCTCAGACAACGGGGGCCTCGCTCGGGGTCGGTGGCTGCGCGGATGGTTCCGTGGCGGAGCCGTGCACGGGTCCATCGGACTCTCTCCTCCGACGGTACGCCACGGCACCAGGCACGAGTGCGGCGAGCGTCATCACGATGAACAACCGGGTCGGCCACGGGCCCAGACGCATGGCAGGGGTGAGCGTGGTGCTCAGCCCGACCTGCTCGACGAGCGTGCCGGCAGTGCGGGGCGTCAACGACGCCACTACCGTGCCGTCGGGATCGATCACCCCGGTCCTGCCGTTGGTCGAGGCGACCGCCAGCCAGCGGCCGGCCTCGATCGCACGAAGCCGGGTGATGGCGAACTGCTGCTCGATCTGATGGGTGAAGATGAAGCTGGCATTGCTCGTCTGGACGGTCAGCAGCGCGGCGCCTTGGCGCACCTGCGCGGGGAACACGTCGTCATAGGCGACGTCGAAGCAGATCGCGTCCGCGACCAGGTGTCCGGCGATCCGCATCGGGGACGTCCGGCGCCCGGCCTTCATGTCCTTGGTGATCAGGGCCAGTCGACCGAACTTGGGGTTCCAGATGTCTCGGAACGGGATGTATTCGCCGTACGGCACCGGATGGTGCTTGGTGTAGCGATCGACAGGACACGTGGCGGGATCCCACAAGATGCCCTAGTTGAGCAAGAACCGGCCGACGTCGTCGGTGATGCCCCCGACCACCAGCGGCGCCTTGATCGCCGCGACCGCCTCCCGGATGCCGTCGTTGACGACTCCTGAGGTGAACGGATCGATCGCCGTGGAGTTCTCCGGCCACAGCACGAAGTCGGGCCGAGGGGTCGTGCCGGCAGCCACGTCCGCCGCCAGCCGCAGCGTCTCCTCGACGTGGTTGCGGGTCACGCCGAGGTAGTCCCAGAGGATGTCGTTGCCCGGGCCGGGCACATTGCCCTGCACCACCGCAACGGTCGTGCTTCCTGTCTCGTCGACCTCAGAGGGGAAGAGCGCAGGCGTCACCAGCGCAGCGAGTACGCCGACAGCCGCCGCCGCACTCAGCAGACGTCGCCGGTCGCGCTGCAGCAGGTCCTCGAGCAGACGTGCGAGGCAGAAGCCGCTGAGAGCGAGCAGGAACGACAGCCCCGTCATGCCGACGTACGCGACGGCCGGGGCTGCCGGGGTGTCGATCGCCGCGAAGGCGAGGCGACCCCACGGCATGCCACTGAACGGCCAGCCACTGCGAACCGTCTCCATCGTCGTCCAGGCGGCGGCCAGCCAGAGCGGGGAAGCCGGAATCCTGCGCAGGATCGGGACGAAGAGCCCGAGCAGGCCGTAGAAGAGCGCTTCGACGAGGGACAGGGCGACCCAGGCGTCGGCGCCCACGGAGGTGCGCATCCAGGAGATGTGGCTGGTGAAGAAGACGACGCCGAAGACGAGGCCGACGAGACCCGAGCGGCGCATGTCGAGGTCGCGGGTCGCGAGGGCGAAGCCGGCGACGCCCAACGGAACGAGCCATCCGACGGCGATCGGCTCGAAGGAGGCGGTGAGCAACGCGCCGCCGAGGGCGGCGAGACCGACGGCCGGCAGGAGGGGGCGCTGCGTCACGCAGGAAGCCTAGGGCTTGCCCCTGCAGGCACGGGACGGGGCTGGGCGCCTTCGGCCGTCACCACGCACGACTGGCTGACCGCGGGGGCAACGTTGTCTAGGGCTCCCCATGCCCCATCCCGGATCGCCCTCGAGGGGCGAACCGATCTCCGCGAACCACGGTCGTGCGGAGTTGGTGCGACTCCGCCGACATGCGGCCACTCGGACATCGGTTCACCTGCCACGACCTGCACGGGCGAACGTCTCCGTACTCTGGTGATCGACGCCGCTCCTGTCAACAGGCTGCTGACCTGCGGTGACGCGCGTTCTCGCAGGTCAGAGCGATCCCGATGCACCGAAATTTTCCCGACAAATCTCACCGGTCATCGGCGTGTCGACTGGCGACGCGCCGGCGCGCTGCATCGAACAGGTTGTCAGTGCCCGACGGGCCGGTTCTCGTAGTAGGTGGAGAGCACGATCGTCGTGCGTGTCGCGACGTTGGCCGCGGCCCGGATCCGGCCGAGCAACTGCTCCAACTCCAACGGTGTAGTGGTGCGGACCTTGAGGAGATAGGACTCCTCCCCCGCCACCGACCAGCACGATTCGATCTCGGGGATGTCGACCAGGCGCTCCGGGCTGTCGTCCGGCGCGGACGGATCGATCGGGCGGATCGCGATGAACGAGGTCAACGGGATGCCGATCTCGGCGTAGTTGACCGTTGCCCCGTAACCGAGGATCAACCCGCGCTGCTCGAGCCGCTTCACCCGCTGGTGCACGGCCGACGTCGACAGACCCGTCGCCCGGCCCAGGTCGGTGTAGGACATCCGGCCGTCCTTGGCGAGAAGCTCGAGGATCTGTCGATCGGTGGCCTCGACCGACGGGCTGCTGCTCTGGCTCACCCACCGGATCCTAATAGGGTGGGCGTCGATGACTGAGCGACTTCTACTCCTCGATACGGCGAGCCTCTACTTCCGGGCCTTCTTCGGCTCGCCGGAGATCCTCGCGCCGGACGGCACCAACGTGAACGCCGTGCGCGGGCTGCTGGGCTACATCTCCCAGCTCACCGAGCAGTACGAGCCGACACACCTCGTCTGTTGCTGGGACGACGACTGGCGCCCGCAGTGGCGCGTCGACCTGATCCCCACCTACAAGTCGCACCGCGTGGTCGAGGAGGTCGTCGGCGCTGCTGTCGCCGAAGGCAGCGGGGAGCGAAGCGACCGACGCTATGTGGAGGAGGTCCCCGATCCGCTCCAGGTCCAGGTGCCGATCATCCGCGACGTCCTGGCCGCCTTCGGGATCGCCGTCATCGGCGTCCCCGGCTACGAGGCCGACGACGTGATGGGCACCCTGGCCACCGATGCCGGCATGCCCGTCGACGTCGTCACCGGGG
>JASLDK010000448.1 GCA_030145945.1 Nocardioides sp. | reverse complement strand
GCTCGACCCGATGGTGGGGAACCTGGTGTCCAACGCGATCAAGTACTCCGATCCAGGTGGCCACGTCGTCGTCAGGATCGAGACCCGACCGGCCGCCGAGGGCCGGGGGCCACAGGCCGTGCTGACCGTCGCCGACACCGGTCTCGGCATCGCCCCCGCGGATCGGGAGCGGATCTTCGAGGCGTTCTTCCGGTCCCGCGACAGCGCGGTACGCCGGCGCTCGGGCGCAGGCCTGGGGTTGGCGATCGTGGACCAGGTCGTCGCCCTGCACGACGGCACGGTGCGTGTCGACTCCGAGCCCGGAGTCGGGTCGACCTTCACCGTCGAGTTGCCTCTGGTGCAAGCGGAGGGCCCGTCGTGACCACGCCCGCGCGTGCCCGCATCGTGGTCGTCGACGACCACGTCCTCTTCGCGGACTCCCTCAAACTGGCCCTGAGTCTGGAGGGCCATGACGCGCTGATCGTCGTGCCCGATGACTTCGGGTCGGTCGCTGCCCTGCTGACCAGGGTCCAGCGTCTCCGGCCGCGTGTCGTGCTGCTCGACCTCGACCTGGGCTCGCTCGGTGACGGGCGTCGGCTGATCGAGCCGTTGGCCCGCGCCGGCGTCCAGGTGGTCGTGGTGACCGGGTCCGACGACCGGGCCCGGTGGGGCGAGTGCCTTGCGCTGGGAGCACGGCAGGTGCTCTCGAAGTCCGGTCCGTTGAGCGCCATCCTCGGGACACTTCGCGCGCTCGGTCGCGGCGAAGCCGTCCTGACCGCGAACGAGCGGCAGGACCTCATCGCGCTCGCCCGGGCACAGAGCGAGGAACGCGCCGCCACGCGGGCGCTCCTGGAGACGCTGTCACCGCGCGAGTCGGTGGTCCTCGGTCGGCTGATGCGCGGCGAGACCGTGCGCGAGATCGCCACGGCGCTCGTGGTGTCCGAGGCCACCGTGCGGACCCAGGTGAAGGCGATCCTCGCCAAGCTGCAGGTGTCCTCGCAGATCGCGGCGGTCGGGTTGGCCAACCGGATGGACTGGCAGCCACCTGCAGAAACCTAGGCCGTGTCTCCCAAGTCCCCGCCTGCTACGCGGTGTTTCCGACTCGATCTGGCTGCGTTGGCGTCGCTCGACGTGCCATCCGGCACGCCTTCGCTCCGCCGCCTTGCCAGATCGGCCGGAAACACCGCTCGCGACGGCGCTGACTTGGGAGACACGACCTAGTCCCCGCTCGGCACGATCGCCGAGATCACCGTCCCGTCGGCACGCTGGATCCCTGCCGGGAAGGGCGGTTCGCCCTCCGGGACAGGCCCCTGGTCGGCCAACGCCACCTGGACGGGAGAGCCCGGACCGACCTTCACCACCGACCCGCGCACACAGAACGCGACCGGTTCGTCGCCGTCCTCGACGGACAACTCGAGTTCGGAGGTCCGGACGGTGATCCGGACCCGGGTGCCCAGCAGCGTCACCCGGAACACCAGTGAGGACCACGACGCAGGCAGTCGCGGATCGAGCTGCCACTGCCGGTCGCCCGCACCGGAGCCCAGGTCGCGGAAGCCGCCGAATCCCGCGACCAGTGCGCTCCACACGCCGCCCGTGGAGGCGACGTGGACGCCGTCGGCGGTGTTGTTGTGCCGGTCCGCGAGGTCGACGAAGAGGGCGGAGTGGAAGTAGCGCAGCGCGAGCGCCGAATAGCCGACCTCGGCCGCGATGATCGACTGCACGACCGCGGAGAGGGTGGAGTCGCCGGTGGTGATCGGGTCGTAGTACTCGAAGTCGGCCCGCTTCTGCTCCGGTGTGAAGTCCTCGCCCTGCAGGTGCAGCGCCAGCACGACGTCGGCCTGCTTGAGCACCTGGAAGCGGTAGATCACCAGCGGGTGGTAGTGGAGCAGCAGCGGACGTTTGTCGAGCGGCGTGTTCTCCAGGTCCCACATCTCGCGCTCGAGGAAGTGCGCGTCCTGCGGGTGGATGCCGAGGAACGAGTCGAAGGGGATCGACATCCCGTCGGCGCACTCGGCCCACTCCTCGGCCTCCCCGTCGCGCAGTCCGGTACGCCGGACCATGTCGTCGTACGCCGTCGGGTCGTCGCGCTGCAACTCCCAGACCGCCCGGGCCGCGCGGCGCAGGTTGAAGCGCGCCAGCACATTCGTGTAGAGGTTGTCGTTGACCACGGTGGTGTATTCGTCGGGACCGGTGACGCCGTGGATATGGAAGGTGCGCTTGGACTCGTCGCGCCAGAAGCCCAGATCGGCCCACAGACGGGCGGTCTCCACGAAGATGTCGACCGCCTCACGGGCCAGGAACTCCTCGTCACCGGTGGCACCGGCGTACTGGCTGAGGGCGTAGGCGATGTCGGCGTCGATGTGGTACTGCGCCGTCCCGGCCGCGTAGTAGGCGGACGCCTCCTCGCCGTTGATGGTGCGCCATGGGAACAGGGCGCCCTTCTGGGACAGCTCGCGAGCGCGGGAACGGGCGCTGTCGAGCAGGTTGTAGCGGAACCGCAGCGCATTCCGCGCGGCCCACGGCATCGTGTAGGTCAGGAACGGCATCACGTAAATCTCGGTGTCCCAGAAGTAGTGGCCGCCATATCCGGAACCACTCACGCCCTTGGCCGCGATGCCCTGCCCCTCCGCCCGCGCCGAGGCCTGCAGCACGGAGAACAGGTTCCAGCGGATCGCCTGCTGCAGGTCCGGATGACCGGGAACCTCGACGTCGGAGCGGGCCCAGAAGGCGTCCAGCCAGGCCCGCTGTGCCTCGAACTGGTGCGGCACACCCTCCTCGCGGGTGCGGGCCAGGGTGCGCTCGCAACGGTCGATCAGCTCGCGCGGGGGCACCGTGTCGGCCGTGTGGAAGGAGACCAGCTTCGTCAGCTTCACGGGCACGCCGGGCTCGGCCGCGACCCGGTAGATGGCCTTCGCGAGGTCCTCCTCGGCGTGCACGTCGAGGGAGTACGCCGACTCCGTCTCCAGCACGTGATCGGCGACCACACCAAGCGTCATCCCGCTGCGGGCGGTGCGATAGCCGAGTCGCAACCGACCGGTGGACGGATCGGCAGCGTGGATCCGGGGCACCAGCACGCGGCGGTCGAAGGCCTCGGCCCGCCGCGGATCCGCCGTACCCCCTCCGCTCTGGTCGAGGGGCACCACCTCGCGCTTCTCGTCCTGCCGGTTGACCAACTGCGAGGAGATCGCCAGCGAGGCGTGCTGGTCGAGCAGGGTCACCTCGAAGGTGAGCACGGCGAGATGGCGCTGCTCGAGGGGAACCATCCGGCTGCTGCGGATCCGGACCCGCTTGCCGCCGGGGGTGCGCCACAACAGGTCGCGGGTCAACACGCCGGTGCGGAAGTCCAGCGCCCGTTCGTAGTCCACGAGGTCGGCGACCGAGACCTGCAGCGGCTCGTCGTCGACGTAGAGCCGGATCACCTTCGGATCGGGCACGTTGACGATGGTCTGGCCGACCCGCGCGAAGCCGTAGGCCTCCTCCGCGTGGGAGATCGGCCAGGTTTCGTGGAAGCCATTGATGAAGGTGCCGTCCAGGTGCGCGTCGCGGCTCTCCGAATAGTTGCCGCGCAGCCCGAGATAGCCGTTGCCGACGGTGAACAGCGACTCCGTGGTCCCGAGGTCGCTGCCGTCGAACCGCGTCTCGACAAGGCGCCACTCGTCGACGGGGAACCGGGTCCGGTCGAGCGGGTCGTCGGCCGGTGGCGCCTTGTGGGACGGGCCTTCGGGGGCGTTCATGCCGACTCCTTCGGGAGCAGGTCCGCGAGATCGGGTACGACGAGGTCCGCGCCCGCTTGTGTCAGGGCCTCGGCGCCGGCGCCGCGATCGACCCCGATCACCAACCCGAACCCTCCCGCATGGCCGGCGGCCACGCCGTTGATCGCATCCTCGAGGACGACGGACCGCGCGTTCGTCGCGCCCAAGGTGGCCGCGGCATGGGCGAACGTGTCCGGTGCGGGTTTGCCGGGCAGTCCCAGCTCGGCCGCCAGGCCGCCGTGCATGATCATCGCGAAGTCCTCGGTGAGGCCGGCCGCCTCGACAACCGCGGGCGCATTGCGTGAGGACGACACGACCGCCATCGGGACCCCGCGCCGGTGGAGCTCGCGGATCAGCAGCGCCGAGCCCGGATAGGCCGCGACCCCGGTCGTGGCGAGGATCCGGTTGAACGCGTCGTTCTTCCGGTTGCCCAGTCCGCACACGGTGTCCTCCGTCGGCGGATCATCGGGCGAGCCCTCCGGCAGCACGATGCCGCGCGAGGCGAGGAAGGAGCGGACCCCGTCGTAGCGCGGCTTCCCGTCGACGTACTCGAAGTAGTCCCTGGCCGTGTAGGGCGCATAGGCCACCGCATCCGCCGCCGACCGCGTCGCGAGGTAGGACGTGAACATCGCCGTCCACGCCTGCATGTGCACGTCCGCTGTCGGTGTCACCACCCCGTCGAGGTCGAAGAGCACCGCATCCCATGAGTTCCAGTCCACTGGTGTCCGAGGCACCTGTTCAGGCTAACCCCGGGCTGGGTGCCCGCATCTGATGGAATGAGGCCATGCGGATCCCCCTCTTCGGCGCGCTGCTGGCGCCTGTCCTCGACCCGGTCCTCGGCCCGGTCAAGCAGCGCGTCGGCATCTGGCTGCTGAACCGGACCATGCGCAACGGCATCGACCTGCGCAAGCTCCGGTTCCTCCCGGACGCGTTCACGCTGCCGTTGCGCCGCGACGGGCTCGACCCCGTCCCCGAGTTGAAGGTCGTGCAGGGCGAGGAGCCCGTCAAGAAGCTCGCCGACCTGTTTGGCAAGGGCGTCTGGCTGGTGAGCGGGTACGACGAGTCGCGCGAGGTGCTCGCCGGCCCGGCCGAGATGTGGTCCAACGACCTGGGCCAGTTCGTCTCGCAGGAGGGGCGCGGCGAGGAGGAGCAGATCGGCGGACTCGGCATGACCGACCCGCCGCTGCACACGGCCCTGCGCCGCTATCTGACCCCGGAGTTCACCATGCGCCGGCTGGCCCGCCTGCAGCCGGGCATCGAGACGATCGTCGAGCAGCGCCTCGATGCGATGGCCGCGGCCGGTGCCGGCGGGAAGCCGGTCGACATGGTCGAGGAGTTCGCCTTCGCCGTTCCCTTCGACGTCATCTGCGAGCTGCTCGGCCTGCCTGTCTCCTACCGCCCCCGGTTCCTAGAGCTCGGGGTCGCGCGCTTCGACCTCAGCGAGGGTGGGGCTGGTGCGTTCGGCGCGCAGGCCCACACCCGCGAGTTCCTCATCAACGCCGTGCGCGAGCAGCGGAAGAAACCCGGCGACGGCCTCATCGGCGCACTGCTCAAGGAGCACGGCGACGAGCTCGACGACGTCACCCTCGGCGGCATCGCGGACGGTGTCTTCCTCGGCGGCTACGAGACCTCTGCATCGATGCTGGCGCTCGGTGCCTACCTGATCGCGACCACGCCCAAGGCCGGCGAGATGCTCCGTTCGGAGAACGCCGACCAGGTCAACCAGGTCGTCGAGGAGCTGTTGCGTCACCTGTGCGTCGTGCAGCTCGCGTTCCTGCGCTTCGCCAAGCAGGACGTGGAGATCGGCGGCGTCCTGATCAAGGAGGGCGACGCCGTCGGCGTCTCCCTGCTCGCCGCCAACCGCGACCCCCGCCTCGCCGAGGGACTCGACGACTTCGACCCGACCCGCGAACCCACCCGCCACCTCGCCTTCGGTTGGGGGATGCACCGCTGCGTCGGCGCCGAGCTCGCCCGGATGGAGCTGCGGACCGCGCTGCGGATGCTCGCCGAGCGGTTCCCCGACCTGGCCATGGCTGCCGACATCTCCGACCTGGAGTTCCGCAAGCTGTCGGCGGTCTACGGCGTCGAGGCGCTGCCCGTCCTGGTCTGAGCCTGGATCCGCTGGTTTGGTGGGTGGCTGATGCCGGTCGGCTGCGGGCGGGCGGTCGCTGGCGCTTCAACCCGGCTTTTACGAGGGACGTCCGGCGTGGGCACAACCCGCGGTCGGGTTTCGGGTCGCAATCGGCTCATCGGCGGCGCCTGGTGGACGTATTCGCATCAGATCGCCGCCGATAACGCAGAAGTGGGAGATTGGCCGCCGAGTCCGCTAGCCGGGCGACCCCTTGGTCTGCAAAACCGTGCTGCCAGCATGGTTGTGGCGCCTTTCGGTCGCGATCGAGTGTCACAGTCGTGCGCTCTGCACGGTTGTGACGGGTGAAGCGACCTTCAGGTCGACCGCGGACCCGGGCCCACGGCTGACCTCCCTCGTAATTGCCGGTTGAGGTGATACCGACCGCCCGCCGACACCTGACGGGCACCGTCCACCCACCAAACCGGCGGATGCAGCCGGCCACGGGGGATTGAGCAATCGTTACTCATCCCTGCCTGCTGACGCGGCGCTAGATTCCCACCATGAGCGCGTACGACGCCATCGGCGGGGCCGGTGCCGTGAAGGCCGCGGTGACGGTCTTCTACCAGCGGGTGCTGGATGATCCGGACCTACGCGCCTGGTTCGACGGGATCGACGTCAGCCGACTCAAGGCCCACCAGCGTGCCTTCCTCAGCCATGCGCTCGGTGGGCCGGAGCTGTTCGCGGGCCGACCGTTGGAGCAGGCCCATGCCGGGCTCGCCATCACCGACGACGCCTTCGACGCGGTGACCGAGCACCTGGTGATGACCCTGCACGACATGGGTGCGGGCGATGCGCAGATCGACCAGGTGCGGGTCGCCCTGGAGGCGCGGCGTGCGGTCGTGGTCGAGGTCAGCCCCGCATCAGGTTCGCCAACTCCTGCCGACCAGTGATCCCGAGCTTCGTGTAGACCGACTGCAGGTGGTTGTCGACGGTGCGCGACGACAAGAACAGCTGCGCCGCGATCTCCTTGCTGGCTGACCCGGCCGCGGCGAGCGCGGCGATCTCCTGCTCGCGCGGCGTGAGCGGGGTGCTGGACTCCTCGGCCCGCAGCACCGGGATCGCCAGCCCGCCGCAACGGCGTACGAGATCATCGGCGCGGGCTCTGGCCGCGGTCGCCGCCCGGGCCGTGCCCCATGCCCGGGCCGCACTGGCTGCCGCGACCGCCGCCAACCGCAGGCCGCCGCGCTCCTCCCACTCGGCGGAGATCTCGAGCAGCCTCGCGTG
>JASLDK010000446.1 GCA_030145945.1 Nocardioides sp. | reverse complement strand
GCGGGGGCACCCGGGCCGCCGTTGAGGTACTTGTAGGTGCAGCCGACCGCGAGGTCGATCCCCCAGGCGTCCAACTCGACCGGCACCGAACCGGTGGAGTGACACAGGTCGGCCAGCAGCCATGCCCCGGCGTCGTGCGTGAGCGCGGCGAGCGCGGCGATGTCGGCCAGATAGCCGGACTTGTAGGCCACATGGCTCACCACGACCAACGCCGTCTCGGGCCCGACGACGGCCCGGAGATCGTCGACGGTCATGCCCGCGTCCGGATCGACGTCGAGCCAGCGGACACTCAGACCGCACTCGGCGGCAACCCCCTCGACGACGTAGCGGTCCGTCGGGAAGTTGTCACGGTCGACGACGATCTCGGTCCGCCCGGGGTTCGCGGCCACACCGGCGCGCACCATCTTGTAGAGCAGCACGGTCGTCGAGTCACCGATCGCGACCTGTCCCGGCACAGCGCCCAGGGCGACCTGCCCCAGCCGGTCGCCGAGGGTGAGCGGCAGGTTGAACCAGCGCTCGTCCCAGCCGCGGATCAGCCGATCGCCCCACTCCTCCTCGACGAAGGAACGGACCCGTTCGGCCGTCGCACGCAGTGGGCGTCCCAGCGAGTTGCCGTCCAGGTAGACGATCGGGCCGGAAGCACCGACGAATCGGTCACGGAGCGGGGCGAGGGTGTCGGCGGCATCCAGGGCCGCGGCGTCGAGCGTCACCCGTCGCAACCTACTCCTCGACGTGCTCCTCGTCCGGCTCCCCCGGCGTGCCAACGCCCGCGTCCTCGTCACGGTCCGCCCAGGCCGTCAGTGGTGCGATGTCGAAGACGTGGTCGTCGATGTCGTGGTGCAGGTCGCCCAGCTCGGCGAAACGCGCCGGCACCGTGCGGATGGTGAAGTCGCGAGGGTCGGCGTCGTCGATCTCGTCCCAGCGGATCGGCGTCGAGACGCGGGCGTCGGGCAGGCCACGCACCGAGTACGCCGACGCGATGGTGTGGTCCCTGGCGTTCTGGTTGTAGTCGACGAACACCGCCGATGGGTCGCGGTCCTTGCGCCACCAGGCCGTCGTGACCAGGTCGGGAGCCCGCCGCTCCACCTCGCGGGCGAAGGCGAGCGCCGCCCGGCGTACCCCTTTGTGGTCGAGGTCGGGCTTGATGCGCACGTAGACGTGCAGGCCCTTGCTGCCGCTGGTCTTGGGATGGCCGACGGCACCCAACTCGTCGAGGACCTCATGGGCGACGTGCGCGACCTTGCGGACGTCGTCGTACGTCGACTCCGGCCCGGGATCGAGGTCGATCCGCCACTCGTCAGGGGTCTCGGTGGCGCCGCGGCGACTGTTCCAGGGATGGAACTCGACGGTCGACATCTGCACCGCCCAGATCACGGCGCCGAGCTCGGTGACGCACAACTCGTCGGCGGTCCGCTTCCACCGCGGGAAGAACAGCTCGACGGTCTCGACCCACGGCGGTGCACCCGCGGGGATCCGCTTCTGGTGCACCTTGTCACCCTCGAGCCCCTTGGGGAACCGGTGCAGCATGCACGGGCGTTCGCGCAGCGCGTTGACGATGCCGTCGCCGACGGAGAGGTAGTACTCGACCAGGTCGAGCTTGGTCGCGCCGAGCTCCGGGAAATAGATGCGGTCCGGGTTGCTGACCTTCACCACCCGGTTGTCGACCTCGATCTCGACCGTCGGAGAAGCCATGGGGCGAGGCTATCGTCAGCCGACGCGGCCGAGCGCGACCAACGCGAACATCAGGCAGGCAACGGTCTCGCCGTCGGAGATCTCGGCCTTCCCCACCCGCTCGACGAGCTCGGTCATCGGCACCCGGTGCACGGCCGTGATGCCCTCCTCGTGCCTTCGGTCCCCGCCGACGTCCGACAGACCACGGGCGAGGTAGACGATCTCGGGAGCGTTGGCGACACCGATCAGGGCCTGCATCCGGCCGATCTCCAGCCACTCGCTCGCGGCCAGGCCGGTCTCCTCCCGGAGTTCGCGCTGCGCTGCGGCCAGCGGATCCTCACCGTCGCTGCCGCCCGCGGGCACCTCGAGGGATGCCGGATTCCCCGTCGTGTAGCGGTCCACCTCGACGAGGACCACCTCGTCGTCGTCGGTCACGGGTACGACGAACACGGCCGGCTGCCGCACCTCGACGACGCCGTAGATGCCGTCGCTGCCGTCGGGCCGGGTGACCTCGTCCTCGTGCACACGGATCCACGGGTTCTCGTAGGCGATCCGGGTCGATCGGCGTTGCCAGGTCTGCATGGAGCCAAGGTAGTCCGACGGACCTGCCGCGTAGCGTGACGCTCGTGGACTTCGACCAACCGCCCGTCGTGCAGATCGACGCCGATGACCGCCTGGATCCGGAACGATGGCCGATGACGATCCCCGCCGTGGCGCAGGTCGTCCGCGAGGGACTGGTCCTCGACAAGGGCGTCACCTTCCTCGTCGGCGAGAACGGCTCGGGGAAGTCGACCCTCGTGGAGGCCGTCGCCGTCGCCTACGGGCTCTCGCCGGAGGGCGGCAGCGGTCAGGGACAACACTCGACCAGGCCGTCGGAGTCGCCGCTGCACCGGGCGCTCAAGATCCAGCGTGGACTCGGCAGCGGACGGTGGGGCTTCTTCCTGCGGGCCGAGACCATGCACGGGTGGTACACGTTCCTGGAAGAGAATCCGCGCGAGTCGAGCAAGCCCGCCGATTCGCGGTTCCACGAGATGAGCCACGGCGAGTCCTTCCTCGAGGTCCTGCGCACCCGCTTCGACTCCCCCGGCTTCTACTGCCTCGACGAGCCGGAGGCAGCGCTGTCCTTCTCCTCCTCGCTCGGACTGATCTCGGTGCTGCACGGCGTCGTCGGCGAAGGCGGTCAGGTCCTGTGCGCCACGCACTCGCCGGTGTTGGCGGCGATGCCCGGCGCGACGATCCTCGAGGTGGGTGACTGGGGCCTTCGGCGTACCACTTGGGAGGAGTTGGAGCTCGTGCAGCACTGGAAGCGCTATCTCGATGATCCGCGACGCTATCTGCGCCACGTGCTGGACTGATCGGAGAATTCTTCCGGAAGGGCTGTCACGCGATCACCGGGCAGGAGCGTCAGATGGGTGTGAAGGCAGACCGAGAGGCGGAGGAGTTCAGCGAGTTCGTCCGTACGACGGGCACGCAGCTCCACCACGCCGCCATGCTCCTGACGGGCGATCACCACCTCGCCGAGGACCTGACCCAGGCGACCTACGCCAAGGTGTTCGTCCGCTGGCGCCGAGTGCGTGCCGCCGAGAGCCCCCCGGCCTATGCGCGGACCGTGCTGCTCAACACCTTCTTGTCGCACCGCCGTCTGCGGCGCAACAGCGAACGTCCCACGGACCTGACCTCGCCCGACGGCCATCCCGTGGGTGAGCAGGACACCACGGAAGGTGCCGATCCCGCGTTGCGCGTCGATCTGCTGTCCGCACTCGCCGGCCTCGCACCACTCGATCGCGCCGTCGTCGTCCTCCGCTACTGGGAGGACCACAGCGTCGCCGACACCGCAGCCGATCTCGGGATCAGCGAGGCCACCGTCCGAACCCGCGCCCGCCGAGCACTCCGACGGCTGCGCCCCCTGCTCGACCCGATCTCCGAGAGGACCCTGCCATGAACCACGACGACCTCGAGGCCGACGGCCTCGACATGTTGGTCCG
>JASLDK010000423.1 GCA_030145945.1 Nocardioides sp. | reverse complement strand
GTACCGGTGGAGTCCGGGGCCTGACGCGAGCCCCCGCCCCGCTGGTCCGGGGCTCAGGTGTCCTCGGGGGCCCGATCGTGCCGCGGGAACGGGGATCCGTGCCGGGTGATCTCCTGGTGGAGGGTCAGCGCGACGTGCCCGCGCCGGCGGGCGCCGGTCGTCGCGTCGGCGACGTAGAGCCACACGACGCCGGGAACGGCGCATCGTGCCAGCTGGACCCGGTGACGGCCCGAGACGCCCGGGAGCGTGACGACGTCGCCGGGCTCCACCTGGGCGGCGGTGACGGTCTCGGCCGTGTCCTCGACCATGCGGCGGCCGCTCCCTTCCTTCTCGGGCTTCACTGATTCACGAATTGAAGACTTCTTCAACTCATGTATCGTAGCGCTTCCGGGCGCGACATGAGAGGGAGGTACGGCGATGGGAGTGCCGCTCTACCAGACGAAGGCGGAGTTCTTCCGCACCCTCGGCCACCCCGCCCGGATCCGGATCCTCGAGTTGCTGTCCGAGCGTGACCACGCGGTCCACGAACTGCTCGAACAGATCGCGATCGAGCCCAGCAACCTGTCGCAGCAGCTGGCCGTGCTGCGGCGTACCTCGCTCGTCGTGTCGCGGCGCGAGGGCACCGCCGTCGTCTACTCGATCAGCGCACCCGAGGTGCGCGACCTGCTCCTGTCGGCCCGCCGGATCCTGGTCGGGCTCGCCGAGACCCGCGTCGACTTCGAGGACGAGCTGATGGTCGCCAGCGCTCGATGAGCGCGCGATGAACCGTGCGTTCAAGCGTCTGAGCCAACTCGCACCACGCCGGACCGACTGGACCCACACGGACTTCCGCCACGACCTGACGGCCGGGATCATGGTCACCCTCGTGGCGCTCCCACTGGCCCTCGGCTTCGGCGTGAGCTCGGGGGTCGGTGCCGGTGCCGGCATCGTCACGGCCGTCGTCGCCGGAGCGATCGCTGCCGTCTTCGGCGGTAGCCACGTCCAGGTCAGCGGTCCGACCGGTGCCATGACCGTCGTCCTCATCCCCATCGTCGCCGCCCACGGCGCCGACGGCGTCCTCGTGGTCGGACTGCTCGCCGGGCTGATGCTGCTGGCGCTGGCGGTCACCGGCGCCGGGCGCGCGATCAGATATGTCCCCGTGCCGGTGATCGAGGGATTCACCGCAGGGATCGCCGTCATCATCGCGCTGCAGCAGCTGCCGGCAGCGCTGGGCGTCGAGGTGCACGCAGAGAAGGTCGCGGCCCTGGCCGCCGACGCGATGCACGCCTGGGCAGACGCACCCGCCTGGGCCGCGCCCGTCACGGCGCTCGCCGTCGCGTCGGCGATCGTCGCCATGGGGCGCGTGCGCGCCGGCTTCCCGGCGGCACTGGTCCTGGTCGTCGTCGCCACGATCGCCAACGCACTGCTGGCCGGTAGTGGCGGCGACGCCCCACTCCCGACGATCGGCACGATCCCCTCCGGCCTTCCCTCCCCCCACCTGCCGGGCATTCCCTGGGGAGATCTCGACACGCTCGTGCTCGCCGCCGTCGCGGTCGCGGCCCTGGGCGCGCTGGAGAGCCTGCTCTCCGCGACGGTCGCCGACGCGATGAGAGTCGGGCAGCGCCACGACCCGGACCGCGAACTGTTCGGGCAGGGTCTGGCCAATCTCGCGGCTCCACTCTTCGGCGGCATTCCCGCCACCGCGGCGATCGCGCGCACGGCGGTCAATGTCCGCTCCGGGGCCCGCTCCCGCCTTGCCGCCCTGACCCACGCCGTGCTGCTGCTCGTCGTCGTACTGGTGGCTGCGCCCTGGGTCGGCCGGATCCCGCTGGCCGCGCTGGCCGGCGTACTGATCGCCACCGCCGTGCAGATGGTCCGGGTCTCCAGCCTGACCCCGATCCTTCGCGCGACCCGCGGCGACGCCATCACCATGGTCCTGACCGCTGTCGCCACTGTCGCGCTCGACCTGGTCCAGGCCGTCCTCGTCGGCGTCGCCGCGGCGGGTTTCTTCGCCCTACGCCACACTGCCGCGACGGCACGCATGGAGGAGGTGCCGCTCGACGACCGCGACCACGCGGACGAGGAGTCCCGTCTCCTCGACGAGCAGATCGTGGCCTACCGGCTCGACGGACCGCTCTTCTTCGCGGCCGCCCACGACTTCCTCCTCGAGCTCGCCGAGGTCAACCGGGTCCGGGTCGTCGTCCTGCGCATGTCGCACCTGACCGCCGTCGACGCGACCGGCGCGCACGTGCTCGCCGACATCATCGGTCGCCTGGAGCAGCGCGGGGTCACCGTGCTGCTGTCCGGCACCCGGCCCGAGCACGTCGCGGTCCTCGCACAGCTCGGCGTGCACCGCCAACTCGCCCATGAACGGCACCTGTTCGCCACCACACCCGAGGCGATCGAGCACGCGCGGCTCCATGCCGCTCGGGTCGTGCACGATCCGAGCTCGCACCAGCCAGGTGCACGCGGCCACGGCAACTCCTGACCGGGCACTCACGTCGGGCTTGGCGACCACTGACGACTCGCCTCCGGTCCGACCTCCCACCCTTGACACATGTCTGACAGGTGAGGACCCTCGTGTCTGACAGATGCGTCGACCCTTCGGAGGACCCGTGAACACACCGACCGCAGCGGCGTACGACCTGCTGATCACCAACGCCCGCCTGGCCGACGGATCGCCGGTGACCCTCGGCATCCGCGACGGTCGCTATGCGTACGTCGGCACCACGGCGCCAACCGACACCACCGGCACCACGTCGATCGACGCCGAAGGCGGGCTGGTCACCGAGTCCTTCGTCAACGGACACATGCACCTGGAGAAGGTGCACACCCTCGATCGGGCCGGCGACGGCGCGCTGGCGGCGTACACCTCCGGCAACATGGGCGCCGCACTGCGCTCGATCGTGCGCGAGGCGAGCGGCGTGAAGCGCCACTACGACCGGGCATGGCTCGAGCCCAACATCCGGCGCGCGCTCGACGCGGCCGTTGCCCACGGCGTGCTGCACATCCAGGCCTTCGTCGACGTCGACACCACCGCCCGACTGATCGGCATGGAGGCGGTGCTCGCCGTGCGCGAGGAATACCGCGACCTGCTCGACCTGCAGGTCGTGGCCTTCCCCCAGGACGGCCTTCTCCGCGACCCCGGGGCAGCGGAACTGTGCGAGGAGGCGCTGCGCATGGGCGCCGATGTCGTCGGCGGGATCCCGTGGATCGAGATGACCGACACCGACGCACGCGCACACGTCGCATGGGCGTGCCGACTGGCCGCCGAACAGGGCAAGCGGGTCGCGATGCTCGTCGACGACGCCGGCGACCCCGGCCTGCGCACCACCCAGATGCTGGCCGAGGCGATGATCGAGCACGACCTGCGCGGCCGCGGCGTCGCCTGCCACGCACGAGCCCTGGCGACCTACCCACAGCCGACCCTGCAACGACTCATGGACCTCGCGCATGCAGCCGGACTGGGCTTCGTCTCCGACCCGCACACCGGCCCCCTCCACCTTCCGGTGCGCGACTTCCTCGAGGACGGCATCCCGGTCGCACTGGGCCAGGACGACATCGAGGACGCCTACTACCCGTTCGGCCGGCACAGCATGCTCGAGGTGGCCTTCCTCGCCGCGCACACCCTGCGCTTCCTGACCAACGCCGACCAGCGACTGCTGCTCGACCTGATCACCACTCACGCGGCCGACGTGCTCGGCGTACCAGGCCATGCGATCGCCGAAGGCAATCTGGCCAACCTGTGCGTGCACGCCGAGGGTCGGCTCCGCGACGTGCTCACCGAGCACGCCCGCCCCCGTTGGGTGGTACGGCGTGGGCGAATCGTCGCGGAGTCCGAGACGACCACGCGTCTGCACCGCTGAGAGAGGCTCAGGCCGCTACCAGTCCGCGCGTCGGACCATCGCGTAGCGGAAGGCTCCGCGCACGTGCACCTCACGGGTCCAGTAGCAGACCGTCCCCGTGCGGCTGATCCCGGTCGCCTCGAGGGTCATGGCCGCCTCCCCCTCGGGGCGTCCGGACAGCCCGGCGTCGACGGCCGACAGGCCGTCGGCACCAGGCCACACCAACTCCCAGCCGACCTGCTCACCCGCCAACGCCCGCGCCAGTTCGGGCATCGGCGTCGCCGGGTCCAGGCCGCCCGGGTCCACCGTGGTCAGGATCGGTACGACGTCGCGGGCCACCAGCACCGGCTCACCGTCGGCCGACCACACCTTCGTCGTCCGCAGCACAGAACGGCGGGGCGAGAGGTCATAGGCGTCGGCCTCCTCGAGAGTCACCTCGCCGACCTCGACGGACACGACCTCCACCGAAGGTTCGCGGCCCATCGCGGCGATCAACTCGGCGCTGTCGAGGCGCTGCTCGAAGCGCGCCGGAATGCCGAGCAAGGAACTGTTGACCGTGGTCTCGGCGCCCTTGCGGCGGTGGATGAACCCCCGCTCCTCCAACCGCACCAGCGCCTCGCGCACCGCTGGCCGGCTGATGTCCAGTGCGGAGGCCAGCGCGGTCTCACCCGGCATCGGCCCGCCTCGCTGCGCCGCGTCGGCCCACAGTCGCTGCAGGCGGCGCTCCACCGGCTCAGGCAGGTCGGCGTCGCTCACGCAGCCACCCTAGTGTCGCTGTCGGATGAGCAAGAACTCATCCGGTTGGCACGCCTCCCGGCAACGGCCCACGCCTATCACCCCGATAGAGCCGAGCCTGTTGCCGCTGCAGCGGTCGGTCGGGAGGCTCGGGTCGTGCAGACGACTCAGTTGGGCGCACTCACCGTGGCCCGCATCGGCATCGGTACGGCGAGCATGGGCACCGGATTCGACGGCCGGGGCAGCGACGATGCGGAGTCGATCCGCACGATCCATCGCGCGCTCGACCTCGGAGCGAACCTTGTCGACGGCGCCGAGTTCTACGGCCCCTACGTCAACGAGACGTTGATCGGAAGGGCGCTCGTCGGGCGCCGCGATCGGGCCGTGATCGCCACCAAGTTCGGCATGATCTCCCATGTCCGTGGGGATGCCGGCCAGCCCGACAGCAGTCCCGCCAACATCCGCAAGGCCGTCGAAGGGTCGCTGCAACGGCTGCAGACCGACCGGATCGACCTCTACTTCCAACACCGGGTCGACCCGACCATCCCGATCGAGGAGACCGTCGGCGCGCTCGCCGAACTGGTCGCCGAGGGGAAGGTCCTGCACCTGGGGCTGTCCGAGGCGGGTCCGGACACGATCCGGCGCGCGCATGCCGTCCATCCCCTCGCCGCCGTGGAGTCGGAGTACTCCGTGTGGACGAGGGACCCCGAGGCCGCGGTGCTTCCGGTGCTGCGCGAGCTCGGCATCGGTTTCGTCGCCTATTCACCGCTCGGCCGCGGCTTCCTCACCGGCACGCTGCGCTCGAGCGCCGACCTGTCCGCCACCGACTGGCGGGCGCAGATCCCGCGCTTCCAGGGCGCCAACTTCGATCACAACCTCCGTCTCGCCGACGAGGTCGCCGCGGTCGCCGCAACGGCCGAGGTCACCCCGGCCCAGATCGCGCTCGCGTGGCTGTTGCACCGGGGCGTCGTACCGATCCCGGGGACGAAGCGGGTGGAGAGGCTGGAGGAGAACCTCGCCGCCGACGCGGTCGTGCTCACCGACGACCAAGTGGCCAGACTGGACGGACTCGCGCCGGCGGCGGGCGAGCACCATGCCTTGGCGCAGTTGGAGTTCCTCGAAGGCTGACGGCCCCTGGGTCAGTCCCGGCCGCTCGGAGCGAGGTCGAAAGCCTCGGTTCCGCAGCAGTCGGATCCGGTCTGGCTCGTGGTGTTGAAGGTGTCGCTGTCGGCGAGCACGGTGTAGATCTCCCAGCGTTCGCCGTCGGGGGCATTCTCGACCCAGAACTTGTCCTGTCGGGCGTAGCAGCACGTCGTGCCGCGTTCGTCGACGGACGCGAAGCCGCTGGCGTGGAGACGCGCCTGCTCACTGTTGACGATGTCGGTGTCGGTGACTTCGACACCCATGTGGTTGATGCTGCCTCCGTGGCCGGGGTTCTCGATGAGCACGAGCTTGAGGGGCGGCTCAGTGACCGCGAAGTTGGCGTATCCGGGCTTGGTCTTCGCGGGCTTGGTGTTGAAGAGCGTCGAGTAGAAGACGATCGACTCCTCGAGGTCGTCGACGTTGAGAGCAAGCTGGATTCGGGACATGGCCTCTCCTAGGACATTGATGATTGTCGATGTATGAGGTTGCCACGAACATAGATGTCCGTCAACATAGATGTGTGTCGAAGTCTGCTGTCGAGCTCACGCCCGTTGAAGCGGTCGCGTGCTGCTCCCCCCTGATGTCCACGCCACTGACCGCCGATCAGTCCGAGCGGATCGCGCCGTTGCTCAAGGCGTTGGCCGATCCGGTGCGGCTGCGCCTGCTGTCCCTGGTCGCCGCACATGCCGACCGCGAAGCGTGCGTGTGCGACCTCAACGACGCCTTCGACCTCTCGCAGCCGACGATCAGTCACCACCTCAAGGTGCTGCACGAAGCAGGGCTGCTCGACCGATCCAAACGAGGCACCTGGGTCTACTACTCGGTGCGGACCGGCGCCTTGGCCGACCTCGCGGCGCTCATCGGCGGCGGTCTGTGAGCGACCTGCTGACCGACAGCAGCGAGTTGGTCCGCAAGGCGACCGCAGAATTCGTTGGCACGGCGTTCCTCGTCGCCACCGTGATCGGGTCAGGGATCATGGCGACGAACCTGACCGAGGACGTCGGCCTGCAGTTGCTCGCCAACAGCCTGGTCACCGGCGCCATGCTGGTCGCGTTGATCCTCACCCTGCAGCCGGTCTCGGCAGCGTTCAACCCCGTGGTCGCGTGTGTCGAGGCTGCCTTCGGCGGCATCAGTTGGCGTCAGGCGGGCGCGTTCTGTCTCGCCCAGATCTCCGGAGGTGTTCTCGGCGCGGTCGTGGCGAACCTGATGTTCGAGCTCGATGCCATCACCGTCTCCAGCCGCGACCGGTCCGGCAGCGGTCCTTGGCTCGGTGAAGCAGTCGCCACACTCGGCCTGGTGCTGGTGATCTTCGGCGGGATCCGCTCACGGCGCACGGAGACGCTGGCATTCGCCGTCGGCGGCTACATCACCGCGGCGTACTGGTTCACCTCCTCGACCTCGTTCGCGAACCCGGCCGTGACCATCGCGCGGATGTTCTCCGACACCTTCGCCGGCATCGAGCCTGCTTCGGTCCCGGTGTTCGTCGTGATGCAGGTGCTCGGCGCCGCGGTCGCCATTGCGCTGATCCGCGCGCTCTATCCGAATGCCCTGTCCGAGGTTCCCGGTCGCGACGCCGGCAGCGACCCGGATGCCGTCCCGTCCTGAAAGTCGAGAGGAAACCCATCCGTGAGCACCAGGCCCACCGTCCTGTTCGTGTGCGTCCACAACGCCGGCCGGTCCCAGATGGCTGCCGGCTACCTCCAGCAGCTCGCCGGAGATCGGATCGACGTCCTCTCGGCCGGGTCCCAACCCGGCGACGAGATCAACCCGGTCGCCGTGGCCGCCATGGCCGAAGAAGGCATCAACATCGCCGGCAACCAGCCTAAGGTCCTCACGCCCGAAGCGGTCCAAGCCTCCGACGTCGTGATCACGATGGGCTGCGGCGACGAGTGCCCGTTCCTCCCCGGCAAACGCTACGAGGACTGGGTCCTCGAGGATCCGGCCGGTCAAGGCATCGACGCCGTGCGCCCGATCCGCGACGAGATCCGCCAGCGGATCGAGCGACTCATCGCCGAACTGACCTGAGCGCAGG
>JASLDK010000422.1 GCA_030145945.1 Nocardioides sp. | reverse complement strand
CTCCTGACAGCCCTTCTTGACGTGGAGCCCTGACTCCTTGTCGTTGATCTTCTGCTTCGGGCAGATCTCGATGCCACCGACCGCGTCGACGACCCCGACGAGTCCGCCGAAGCCCACCTCGACGTACTCGTCGATCCGCACACCGGTGGCGTTCTCGAGGGTCTGGACGAGCAGTGGCGTGCCGCCCTTGGCGTAGGCCGAGTTGACTTTGCTCGTGCCGAAGCCCGGGATCTTCAACGGGGAGTCGCGCGGGATGGAGACCAGCGTCGTCGGGCCGTCGCCCGTGTGCAGCAGCAGGATGGTGTCGGTCAACTCGGAGGCCGCATTGCCGGTGTGCAGCCGCTTGCGTTCCGCAGGCGACAGGCCGGCGCGGGAGTCGCTGCCGACCAGGAGGTACGTCGTTCCCGGCTGCTCGGCCGGCCGGTCGCCCGAGGGCTCGAAGGCGACCTTGTCCACCTTGTTCCAGGCCAGGAAGGGGACGGCGACGACGAAGGCGAGCCAGAGCACGAGGGCGACGAGGACCAGCCGGACGTAGGTGCGCGGCCGCGACCAACGGCTGCGTTGCGGACTCCATGACGCAGGGGTACGCCGACCTGCCGGTTCCGGCGTCGCGCCGTACTGCTGTGCCGGGGGGAGTCGCGGGGGTGGCGGCGTGGACCGCGCTGGCGCGCTGGGACCGGGTGCATCATGGCCGCGACGCTGCACCGGAATGCGGCGCGTCGGCTCGGGATCGGATCCGCTGCCCGTGCTCCCGGGCGCGGACGTGCCGGCGCCGTACATCCAGTCGAACTCGTCGCCGCCGGATCCACCGGTGCCGTTGCCTCGCCCTGCCATGGCCCCGACGCTACCGTTCCGCTGTGAGTGAATTCGTCGCGGCTCGTACGCCGTCCTACTCGCGCATCGAGCTGGCTGCGGTCACCTCACGGGCGCAGGCCAACCTGCTGGGCAACATCCACGGCGGCGAGATCGTCAAGCTGGCCGACTCGACCGCGGGCGTGGTGGCCCAGCGACACAGCGGTGGTCCGGCCGTGACGGCCGCCCTCGACGAGATGGCGTTCCTGGAGCCGGTCCGGGTCGGTGACATCGTGCGGACCTATGCGCAGGTCAATTGGGTCGGGTCCTCCTCGATGGAGATCGGGGTCCGGATCGAGACCCAGCCGTGGGATGCGGCCACCGAGCTGCACCACGTCGGCTCCGCCTACTTCGTGTTCGTCGCCATCGACGGTGCCGGCGCTGCTCGTCCGGTGCCGGCGCTCGACCTCGAGACCGACGACGACCGTCGACGGATGCGGGAGGCGGAGATCCGCCGGGCCCACCGCCTTGCCCGGCGCAAGGAGATCGAGGCCGGTCGCGTCACGACGTGACGGCGGCCAACGAGGTCGTGTCTCCCAGGTCCCCGGCTGCTGCGCGCAGCGCGTCCGCCACCGCATCGACGGCGGCCGGGCGCGGGGGCGCGCCGTAGGTCGAGAGCTGGACCCTGCGCAGGGCGCCGAGCGGTCGGCGTACGACGTCGCGGTGCTGGTGGGCGCGCAGCGCCAGACCTGGGAGCACGGTGACGCCGAGCCCGCTGGCGACCAGTGATTGGACGGCGACGTAGTCGTCGCTGGCGAACGCGATCGCAGGCGTGAACCCGGCGTCGGCGCACAACGCCAGCAGCTCGCGTCGACACCGTTCACAACCGGTGATCCACCCGGACCCGGCGAGGTCGGAGAGTTCGATCTCCCGGTCGGCGGCCGGGTGGTCGGCAGGGATGACCAGGTGGAGCGGATCGTCGAACACGGCCACCGAGGTGATCTGCTCGGGCTCGGACTGACCCGGGTAGGCGAAGGTGAGCGCCAGGTCGATCTCGCCTGCGCGGAGCAGCTCGAAGGCCTCGGGCGGTTCGGCCTCGACCAGGTCGAGCTCGATGCCCGGGTGACGCTGTGCCAGCACGGTGATCGCGGCCGGGACGAGGGTGGCTGCGCCGGAGGGGAAGGCAGCGAGTCTGACCCGACCCGCCTGCAGGCTCGTCACCGCAGCGAGCTCGGCCTCGGCCCGGGCCAGCATCCCGAGGATCTCCTCGCCCCGTCGTGCCAGCAGGGCCCCTTCGGGGGTGAGCCGGATGCCACGTCCCACCCGCTGGAGCAGCACGCTGCCCGTCTCCGCCTCCAGGCGGCGCAGGTGGTGGGAGATGGTCGGTTGGCCGTAGTGGAGATGCTCGGCTGCGGCGGAGACCGACCCGGTGCGGTGGACGGCGACGAGTGCCTCCAGGCGGCGTAGGTCGATCATCTCGGCATCATAGATCGACGAGGTCGATGGAATCGAGCGAAAAGATCCATTGGACCGATGTGATGTGCGGCGACGACGATGGTGACATGCAGCCGGCACCCTGTTTCGACCTCACCTTCGACGCGGTGACGGCTGCCGCGGACGTCGTCGGCGCCCACCTGCCGACCACCCCCCTGCAGACGCACCCCCTCCTCGACCAGGTGCTGGACCGTCCTGTCCTGGTCAAGCACGAGAACGTGCAGCCGACCGGCGCCTTCAAGGTGCGCGGCGGCGTCCATCTCTCCGCCACCCTGACCCCGGGCGAGCGGGCCCACGGGCTGGTGACCTGCTCGACCGGCAACCACGCCCAGTCCGTCGCGTACGGCGCCCGCCTGGCCGGCGTACCCGCGACGATCGTGATGCCGGCCAGTGCTCCCGCGTCCAAGGTCGCGGCTGTCCGTGCCCTGGGCGCCGAGGTCGTCCTCGTCGGTGCCAACCTCGGCGAGGCCGGTGAGCACGCCCGTGCCCGCGCGGTCGCGACCGGTGCCTCGTTCGTCTGTCCGACCGATCCCAGGATCGTGCTCGGTCACGCGACGGCGTACGTCGAGCTCTTCGGTGCGAGCCCGGACCTCGACGTGGTCTTCGTGCCGATCGGCAGCGGAACGGGGGCCGCCGGCGCCTGCCTGGTGCGTGACGCCCTCGCGCCGAAGTGCCGCATCGTCGGCGTGCAGTCGTCGGCCGCGCCCGCCGGCTGGCACTCCTGGCGCACCGGCCGGATCGAGGCCGCGCCGGCAACCACCCGCGCCGCCGGTCTGGCCACCACGACGGGCTATCCGCGCACCCAGGACGTCCTGCGCGGACGCCTCGACGACTTCGTCCTGGTCAGCGACGACGACATCGATGCCGCGGCTCGGCTGTTGGCAACCTGTGCCCACACCCTTGCCGAGGGTGCCGGGGCGGCGTCCCTCGCGGGAGCGATGGGGAGCACCGAAGGCGGCCGGACAGCGGTCATCTGCACGGGCGGCAATGCGTCCGCCGATGAGATCGTCCGGCTCGCGGGCGCAGTCGCCGCAGCCTGAGGCCGGTCCGACCTGATCCCGGCGGAGTGACGCGGCGCGTCGCCCCGGGAGTGACGGGTGGGACTGGTGATACTGGGCGGGTGCGCATCCAGGGCCAGCTTCCCGTCGACGAACGCGCCGCGCGGGTGCGGTTCCGGCGGGCGCTCACCCTGATGGGCTTCACCCTGCTGGTGCCGGGCTCCGCCCAGTTGATCGCCGGCAACCGGACAGTGGGCAAGATCGCGCTGCGCATCTGGCTCGCGTCCGTGAGTGCCGTGCTCGTGGTCGCGGCCTGGGGCTGGTTCAACAAGGGATTCGCCCTGAGCCTGGCGTTCAGTCCCACCGCGATGCTCGTGCTGCGGCTCTACCTGATCGCCGGAGCGATCGGCTGGGCCGCGCTGTTCGTCGACGCCTGGCGCATCGGGCAACCGTTGAGCCTGCGCCTGCCGCACCGCCGAGCCGTGATCGGCATCAACGGCATCCTGTGCTTCTCCGTCGCTGGGACGATGCTGTTCGGCGCCCATCTCGCCGCCGCCCAGCGACAGTGGCTGACGATGTTCGCCGACGGCGACCTCGGCAGCGCCCACCACGGTCGCTACAACATCCTGCTCATCGGGGGCGACTCCGGCAATGACCGCTGGGGTCTGCGCACCGACTCGATGACCGTGGCCTCGATCGACGAGACCACCGGGCGCACCGTCATGATCGGTCTGCCGCGCAACATGCAGAACTTCCCGTTCCGCAAGGGCAGTGTGATGGCCGAGCAGTTCCCGAAGGGCTTCAACTGCGACGGGTGCTACCTCAACGGGGTCAGCACCTGGGTCGGCGACCACACCCGACTGTTCAAGGACTCGGAGAACCCGGGCATCGATGCCACGGTCTCGGCCATCGAGGGGATCACCAACCTCGACATCAACTACTGGGTGATGGTCAACATGCGCGGCTTCGAGCGCCTCGTCAACGCCTTCGGCGGCGTGACGCTCAACGTCCGGTCCCGGATCCCGGTGGGAGGTCTCGGCAAGGACGTCACCGGCTACATCGAGCCCGGTCGGCGCAAGCTCAACGGTCATGATGCGCTCTGGTACTCCCGAGCTCGTGAAGGCTCCGACGACTACTCGCGGATGGCGCGTCAGAAGTGCGTGTTCTCGGCGCTGGTCTCCCAGGTCAGCCCGGCCCAGGCGCTGACCAACTTCCAGGAGATCGCCAAGGCGTCCAGCGCGATGATCCAGACCAACATCCCCGGCGGCGCTCTGAGTGACTTCGTGCAGCTCGCCCTGCGCGCACGCACCCAGAAGATCTCCTCGGTCTCGCTGGTGCCGCCGCGGATCAACACCGCGCGCCCTGACATCGATCTGGTCCACACCATGGTGTCGACAGCGATCGACCGCGACGAGGGCGACCTGAACAAGGCTAGGACGGGGTCCACCGTCAAGGCAGGGGCGCCGACCGGCGGCCAGCCGACGCCCCAGCAGGAGGCGAGCACCGCGCCGCAGCAGGGCTCGGGGACGGTGACCGGCGGTTCGCTGGGGTCACGCAACAGCGGCTACAAGGCCAACGAGACCGATGACGTCGCCGCTGCCTGCTGAGCCCCGATTCGTGAGCGACGTCAGAGCGCAGGCATCGCGCTGACGACGGCGTCGTACGTCTCCTGATCAGGCGCGGCGATGATGCCGCCGTCCAGCCGCAGCGGCGTGAGCGCGCTGCCGTCGTGACGGCCGATCACCCCGCCGGCCTCGGTCAGGATGAGCGCGCCGGGCAGGTGGTCCCACGGCATCGACCGGCTGTAGACCAGGGCCTGCGCATCGCCGGCGATCAGGTGGGGATAGTCGACACCGCAGCATGCCCAGGTCAGCTCGAGGGCGCCGAGGTCACCGAGCTCCCGACCGACCCACGCGCGTCGCGCCGTGCGGAAGGGCACGCCGTCCGGGGCCCGCATCACACTGAGCCGCTCGCCGTTGAGCCAGGCACCCGCACCGAGCTCGGCGACGTACGACGCCTGATGCTGGGGTTGCCAGATCCATCCTCGGACCACCTCGCCGCCACGGACCTCGGCCACCATGACCGCGTGGTCGGGGGAGCCGTGGACGAAGTTCTTGGTCCCGTCGACCGGGTCGACGGTGAAGGCGTGCGGGGCGCTCGCGAAGCGGTCGACGAGTGTCGGATCGGCCGCCATCGCCTCCTCGCCGAGGATGAGCGCATCGGGGTACGCCGCCTGCAGCGCCGCCGTGATCAGCGCCTCCGACTCGTGGTCGGCCACGGTCACCAGGTCGCCGGGGTTCTTCTCCGCGACCTGCTCGGCGCTCAGCGCCCGGAAGCGAGGAGTGATCACCTCCGCGGCGACGTCCTGGAGGAGGGTCAGCACGGCGGAGGTGTCCACGCGACCACCGTAACGGTGCACTTCGCGCCCTCGTGCGGTTGGGTGGGCCCATGCGCTTCACCGAGCACGAACTCACCGTCGCACTCACGGGTGCCGCCAAGACGGTGATGGGCAGCAGGCGGCGGAGTCGTCGCAAGGGCGTCGATGCCGACGCTGCGTGGGAGCAGCTGGATCGCTACCAGCGCTTCAAGATCCTCGACGCGCTCGGCGACCAGATCCTCCCCGTGCTCGTCGCCCTGCCCGACGTCACCGTCGAGGCGGGGTCGCGTCCGGCGTACGCCGTCGGTCAGATCACCGAGGTCGTCGAGGGCCTCGTGCCCGCGGGCCGCGGTCGTGTCCGTCGCGCGGTCGAGGTCAAGGCCCGCGTCGCGCTGGTGCAGGCGGCCCTGGCTGCGATTCCCCCTCGCCTGGACCCCGACGCACTGTTGCAGTGACGGACGGGAGGCCCTGGCCCGCTAGGGTCGTTCCCGTGCGTGTGCAAGCGGTCGTGGTGACCTACAACCGGTTGGCCATGCTGCAACGACTCATCCCTCGACTCTGCGAGATCAGCGGACTGGAGCAGGTCCTGGTCGTCGACAACGCGTCGACCGACGGCACAGGGGAGTGGCTCTCCGGGCTCGGGGACGACCGCGTCCGGCACGACACGTTGCCGATCAACACCGGCGGCGCCGGCGGCTTCCACCGCGGTCTCGACTGGGCTGTTCGTGAGGGTGCCGACCTGGTCTGGTTGATGGACGACGACGGTCTGCCGGCCTCGGACTGTCTCGAGCTCCTGCTGGAGAGGGTCGACCGGGACGGTCTGGACTTCTGCGGCCCGGCCGTTCTCGCCGAACAGGACCCTTCACGGCTGTGCTTCCCGATCCGACTGCCGGGCGGCACCAAGGTCGTGCACGAGATGGCCGCGGTCGAGACGGCCGCTCGCAACGGTCTCATCGACGACGTCGTGATCCCCTTCAACGGGGTCCTGGTCACCCGCGACCTCGTGGAGCGCATCGGCCTTCCGCGTGAGGAGTTCTTCATCTGGGGGGACGACGTGGAATACCTGTGGCGGGCGCAACGGGCGGGCGCGCGCATCGCCACGGTCGTCGACGCCCACTTCCTGCACCCCGCCACCGACGACCTCGGTACGCCGATGATGTTCGGCCGCACGACCTACAACCACACGCCCAGCGACCTCAAGCACTACTGCATGGCGCGCAACAACACCCTCAACCTGCGGGCCTACCGCGGGTGGGTCCACGTCCTGCTGTTCTGGTTGAAGACGGTCTGGTTCTACCTGTTCACCCGGCCCCAGCCCGCCCGCATCCCGCTGAGCGCGGGCGCGGCCGTGGCCGGGCTGCGCGGCGACTTCACCGGGCACAGGAGGTTCCTGCGATGAGCGGGTCTCCTGCCGGTCGCGGGCCGACCTCCTCGACCCCCGAGTCCGTAGCCGTCGTCGTCGTCACCTTCAACCGGGCCGACCTGCTCCGCGGGATGCTCGCCGGACTGGCTGCTCTCGATCGAGCGCCTGACGCGGTGTTCGTCGTCAACAACGCCAGCACCGACCACACCCGCGAGGTGTTGGCCGACGCCCTCGAGTCCGGCCTGCTGCCGCAACTCGTGCCGATCCACGCCAGCGACAACCTCGGCGGTGCCGGCGGCTTCCGGCTCGGTCTGCAGACCGCCCACGACCGTGGGTACGACGTCATGTGGCTGATGGACGACGACGTGGTCCCCGCGCCGGACTGCCTGTCCCGCCTGCTCGAGACGGACGGCTCCTGCCTGATCGCGGTGCGGGAGAACCTGGCCGGTGACCTGGTCGAGAAGGCCGCGGTGCGCTTCGACCTGCGCAACCCGCTGGCGATCCGCCCCAAGACGGCCAGCGTCGATTCGACGTACCCGACCCGAGCGGCCATGCCTGCGACCGTCGACGTCGAGAACGTCGCCTTCGAGGGCTTCCTCGTGCGCCGTGAGGTCATCGACCGGATCGGTCTGCCGGACGCGTCCTTCTTCATCTTCTACGACGACGTCGACTTCGCCCTTCGCGCCCGTCGGGCGGGATTCGCGATCAAGGCGGTCCGGGACGCGGTTCTGGTGCGCCAGCTCGACTTCGACCAGCAACATGACCTGGCCGGCTGGAAGGGGTACTACATGTACCGCAACCTGTTCGTCGTGCACTTCAGGTACGCCGAGAACCTGCTCGTGCGACTCAAGCCGGTGCTGATCGCAGCGATGGTCGTGCTGCTCAGTCCGTTGCGGGGAGGTCGGGCTGAGGCACGGAACGTGACGCGAGCGCTCCGGGATGGGTGGCGGATGCGGGCCCTGCCGGTCCGCTGACGGTGTCGGTGTCAGGCCTCAGTCGTGCCCTGAGCCCGACCCGGTTCCCGGTCGCGATGCCTGCAATCCACACGGCGAAGGCGCCGAGCGCTGCACCGGCGATCACGTCGACGAAGAAGTGCCAGCCGAGGTAGACCGTTGCGAGCGCGGTCAGGCCGAGGAACACCCACGAGCTGATCCGCACCCACCGCGGGAGTCGGATGAGCTCGGCGATGAGGCAGATGGTGACCATGATGCCGACGTGCAGCGACGCGAACGCGGCGATCGTCTGCAGAGTGCCGGCGCCGACGGGATCGGCGAGGACGGCGACCCGGTCGCCCCACATGCTGTCCTGGAGACGGCTGACATAGGTCTCGGGGAGCTCGGCGAACGAGCTGCTGTTGGAATAGATCGGTCCGACCGTCGGGACGAGCACGTAGAGCACGGCACCGAGGGCCCAGTCGACGGCGACTGCTGTGACGAACCACTCGCCGCCCCGACGCTGGCGGGTCCACACCAGGGCAACCGCGATCGTGACGGGGACCAACGCGATCCACACGATGTAGACGGCCGAGAAGAAGTGGGCGGCGATGCCGGTGCCGAACCAGGCGTGCAGGACTGCGGCCGGGTCGTGGCCCGCGAAGAGGAACCGGTCGATGTCGGCGAGGGGGGCGTCGTAGATCTTCTCGTGCACGAACGGGGCCATACTCTTCACGTTGCGGAACGCGGCGTAGCAGAGGTACCAGGCGACGACGCCGTTGAGCGCGAACTTCCACTGGGCCAGCGGCCAGCGCTCGCGCATCACGACCCGGAATGACCTCGCGAGACGGCTCGCCCACTCGCTCCCGGGTCGCCCGGCGCGGAAGAAGATCCGAGGCGCGACGTCGAGCGCGATGGCGCCCAGCACGATTGCGGGGAACCGGATGTATCCCGGGATCAGGCTGTCGGGGTCCTGGACCGGGATGTCCTCGAGCGCCGAGAAGATGATCGTGAGGGCTGCGAGGCCGAGGCCGGCGAGCCAGGCGAGCGCGAACGGGGGAGCGCCGCGGCCGGTCGACTGGTGCGTGTACACCAGAACAGGGTATTCGTCACAACCCCCATCGGGTGAAGAGGGTGCGGCCGCGCGTTGCGAATGGGGATGGCGGGCCGGGATCCGTAAACTGACGGATCGTGCCCACCTCCTCGACGAATACCGACGGCAGTCCCGAGTTCGCGCCGGACCTCGTGGTCGTCGGTTCCGGATTCTTCGGACTGACCATCGCTGAGCGCTGCGCGGCCGATCTCGACCTCAAGGTCCTGGTCCTCGAGCGCCGCTACCACCTCGGCGGCAACGCCTACAGCGAGTTCGACCCGGAGACGGGCATCGAGGTGCACAAGTACGGCACCCACCTCTTCCACACCAGCAACGAGCGGGTCTGGGAGTACGTGAACAGGTTCACCGACTTCACGAACTACCAGCACCGGGTCTTCGGTCGCTACCAGGGCCAGATCTACTCGCTGCCGATGAACCTCGCGCTGATCAACAGCTTCTTCGGCAAGAGCCACACCCCCGACGAAGCCCGCGCCCTCATTGCCGAGCAGTCCAGCGAGATCGACACCGCGGAGGCGAAGAACCTCGAGGAGAAGGCGATCAGTCTGATCGGGCGTCCGCTCTACGAGGCATTCATCAAGGGCTACACCGCCAAGCAGTGGCAGACCGACCCCACCGAGTTGAGTGCGGACATCATCACCCGCCTCCCGGTGCGCTACAACTTCGACAATCGCTACTTCAACGACAAGTACGAGGGTCTGCCGGTCGACGGCTACACGGCCTGGCTGACCCGGATGGCCGACCACCCCAACATCGAGGTCCGCGTCGAGGTCGACTTCTTCGACGTCCAGGACGAGTTCAAGGGCAAGGTCCCGATCGTCTACACCGGGCCCGTCGACGAATACTTCGGCAACTGCGAAGGCAGCCTGTCGTGGCGCACGGTCGACCTGGAGCAGGAGACGCTCGACGTCGACGACTACCAGGGAACCGGCGTGGTCAACGCCAACGACCAGGACGTCCCGTTCACCCGCGAGCTGGAGTTCAAGCATCTTCACCCCGAGCGGGCGGCTTCCTACAAGCCCGGCCGGACCATCGTCGTACGCGAGTTCAGCCGGTTCGCCGAGGACGGCGACGAGCCCTACTACCCGATCAACACCTCAGAGGATCGCGCGAAACTCCTGAAGTATCGCGACCTGGCGCAGAAGGAGCCGATGGTGCTCTTCGGCGGCCGTCTCGGCACCTACAAGTACCTCGACATGCACATGGCCATCGCCTCGGCGCTCTCCATGTACGACAACTTGCTCAAGCCGCACTTCGCGGAAGGCGCCGAACTGAAGAGTGGCGGGGTCGACGCATGAGCGAGTCAGTGCAGCGACTGCTGCAGCGCCAGATCCTGCCGCTCGACACCGATCCGGACGTCCTGCCGCTCTACCTCGACTGCGAGGAGCCCAACCTCGACGAGGACAAGTACGTCGTCGGCGGCTCGCGTGCGGCCAAGGAGCTCAACAACGCCTCGATCCGGCAGAAGACCTCCACCGGTCGCGCCGTGCGGCCCGACCAGGTGCTCTCGCGGACGGCCGTGCTCGTGCCGTCGGGCGAGAAGGTTTCCTTCGGCACCTACTTCAACGCGTTCCCGGCAAGCTACTGGCGCCGGTGGAGCGTCGTCGACGCCGTCACCCTCACCGTCACCGTTCGTGGCTCCGGCGCCACCGTGATCGTCAACAAGTCGATGGCCAACGGTCGCCAGCAGAAGGTCGACAGTGGTGTCACCGAGGCCGAGGGCCCGACCACGCTCACCTTCCAGCTGCCGCTCGGGCCCTTCATCGACGGCGGCTGGTACTGGTACGACGTCGTGGCCGGCCACGGTGACGTCACCGTCGAGTCCGCCGAGTGGACGGCGGCAGTTCCGGCGGACCGGGCCGAGCACGGCACGGTCGACCTCGCGATCACCACGATGAACCGTCCCGACTTCTGCGCGAAGCTGCTCGGGCAACTCGGCGCGACCGAACTCCTGCCCTATCTCGACACCGTGTTCGTGATGGAGCAGGGCACCCAGTTGGTCAAGGACAGTGAGTTCTTCGCCGGCGCTGAGGCCGGTCTCCAGGGGCGCCTGAAGGTGCTCCAGCAGGGCAACCTCGGCGGCTCGGGCGGCTACGCCCGTGGCCAACTCGAGTCCGTCCGCAAGGGCACCGCGACGTACGCCATGATGATGGACGACGACGTCGTCTGCGAGCCCGAGGGCATCATTCGCGCCGTCACCTTCGGCGACCTGGCGAAGCGCCCGACGATCGTCGGTGGCCACATGTTCAGCCTGTACGCCAAGAGCCGGCTGCACAGCTTCGGCGAGATCGTCCAGCCCTACCGATTCTGGTGGATGTCCCCCAAGGACGGGTTCCAGGACTGGGACTTCGGCGCTCGCAACCTGCGCTCGGCGCGGTGGCTGCACAAGCGGCAGGACGTCGACTTCAACGGCTGGTTCATGTGCATGATCCCGCGCCAGGTGCTGGAGGACATCGGCCTGTCGCTGCCCCTGTTCATCAAGTGGGACGACTCCGAGTACGGTCTGCGCGCCAAGTCCGTCGGCGTACCCACGGTCACCTTCCCGGGCGCCGCGGTCTGGCACGTCCCGTGGACCGACAAGAACGACGCCCTCGACTGGCAGGCCTACTTCCACCAGCGCAACCGGTTCGTCGCAGCGCTGCTGCACTCGAACTACCCGCGCGGGGGCCGTCTCCTCCAGGAGAGCTTCGCCTTCGACCTGGCTCACCTCGTCTCGATGCAGTACTCCACCGTCGAGCTGCGGATCCAGGCACTGGAGGACGTCCTGGCCGGGCCGCACGGGCTGCACGGCATGCTCGGAACCCGCCTCGGCGAGGTCAACGCCTTCCGCAAGGAGTTCACCGACGCGCAGCTGCACGCCGACCCGGACGACTTCCCGCCGATCCGCCGTGAGAAGCCGCCACGCAAGGGCAAGGACCTCAGCGACGTCCCCGGTCGACTGTCCAAGGCGATCACGGCCGGACTCGCCCCGATCCGCCAGCTCAAGGCGCCGCGCGACCTGTCCCGCGAGTTCCCCGAGGTCGAGATCCGCGCGATGGACGCGAAGTGGTACCGGATCGCCAGCTTCGACTCCGCGATCGTGTCGATGAACGACGGAACGTCAGCCGCGCTCTATCAGCGCGATCGCGAGCGCTACAAGG
>JASLDK010000421.1 GCA_030145945.1 Nocardioides sp. | reverse complement strand
GGGCGACGTCAGCCTGTGGCCCAATCTCAGTGGCGGAGAGATCGTCGACCTCCTGATCCGGATGCGCGGAGCCGACCCGTCGGCGTCGCGGCGGGAGGAGCTGATCGATCGGTTCTCGCTCGACCCGACCAAGCGCGGCCGGGCCTATTCCAAGGGCAACCGGCAGAAGGTGGCCCTCGTCGCCGCCTTCGCGACGGATCCACAGCTGCTGATCCTCGACGAACCGACCTCGGGACTCGACCCGTTGATGGAGCAGGTCTTCAACGAGTGCGTCGCCGAGCAGGTGGCTCGCGGAGCGACGGTCCTGTTGTCCAGCCACATCCTCAGCGAGGTGGACCGTCTGGCGGACCGCGTCACGATCATCAGAGAGGGACGCGTGGTCGAGAGTGGGCGGCTCAGCGACCTGCGTCGCCTCAGCCGCACGAAGATCGTCGCGACGCTTAGTGGCGCCGCACCCACCTTCGCCGGCGTCGGCGGCGTCCACGACCTCGCCGTGGACGGTGATCGGGTGAGCCTGTCCACGGATCCGAGCGACCTTCCGGCCGTGCTGAACGCGCTGACCGCTGCCGGAGTCACGGCACTCACCAGCACTCCGCCGAGCCTCGAGGATCTCTTCCTCGAGGCCTACCGCGACGGTGCCGGGGCAGGACGGTGAGGACGTGAACACCCACGGCTGGCCGCTGGCCCTCAGGCTCGCCCTACGGCAGGACCGGGTGCTCGCCCCGGTCGCGGTCGGCGTCCTGGTCCTGATGAGTGTGGCATCGGCAGCTGCGACGCCGGGCCTCTACGCCGATGCCGCCGCCAGGATCAGAGCAGCCGAGGCGATCAACGCGAGCCCCGCCATCGTCGCGCTCTATGGACCGATCCTCGACGTGCACAGCGTCGGCGAGCTCTCGATGACCAAGATGACGGTCCTTTACGCCGTGTTCGTCGCGGTGCTGTTCGTGATCCTCGTGCGCCGTCACACCCGCGTCGAGGAGGAGACCGGACGTGCCGAGTTGATCGGCGGTACCGCCGTCGGACGGCATGCGGCCCTCACCGCGACTGCGGCTGAAGCGCTGCTCGTCGCGTTCACGCTCGGTGGTCTGACGGCCATCGGCAACACGGTCGCCGGGTTGGACCCGGTCGGGTCCGTCGTCTTCGGCGTGATGTGGACCGGGTCCGCGCTGGTGGCCGGAGGCATCGGCGCGATCACGGCCCAGCTGTCGGCCAGTGCTCGCACCTGCGCCGCCTACGCGACCGGGGTCGTCGGCGTCCTGTTCGTGCTGCGCGCGGCGGGGGACACCGGCCCGGCGTGGTTGAGCTGGTTGTCGCCGCTGGGTTGGAACACCCGGGTTCGCGCGTACGGCGAGCCCCGATGGTGGCTCCTACTCTGCTACCCGGTCCTGGCCAGTGCCCTGTTCGGCGCGGCGTTCTGGTTGCGGAGCCGACGCGATCTCGGCTCCGGCCTCGTGGCGGCCAAGCCAGGCCCGGCGCAGGGATCGCCGCGTCTGGGCGACGCGGTGGGGCTGGCCGTGCGGGTGCACGGGACGACGCTCGCCCTGTGGACCCTGGCCGCAGGCGTGATGGGCGTCGTCTTCGGCATGATCGCGCCGGGCGTCGGGACCCTGCTCGACTCTGCGGCCGCACGCTCGATCATCGACGAGCTCGGCGGGGCCCTGGCTGCGGCGATCCTGTCCATCGTCGCTGTGGTGCTGACCTATTTCGCCGTCATGGTCGTCAGCCATGCGGGTCGCGACGAGAATGATGGTCGCGCCGAGCTGGTCCTGGCGACGGCGACGTCACGGAATCGCTGGTTCGCGGCGTCGGCCGGGCTCGCTCTGGTCGGGACGGCGTGGCTGCTCGTCATCACCGGCGTCGGGCTCTGGATCGGGTACGCCGCAGCTGGTGGTCCGGGCATCGGCAACCTGGTGGTCGCGGCGTTGGCGTGGGTGCCCGCCGCGTGGGTGGTCGGGGCGCTCGCCGTGCTGTGTTGGGCCGTCGGCGGACGGTGGACGCTGCTGGTATGGGCGTGGCCAGCGGCATTCTTGACGCTCAGCCTGGTCGGCGACCTGTTGCGGCTCCCGGCCTGGGTGCGGGGCCTGTCGCCGTACGCCCATGTCCCGATGCTGCCCGCGGACGGCTGGGACTGGGGGAGCGCAGGCGGACTGTCCGCGGCGGCGCTCGGCCTGCTGTTCGTGGCGTGGTGGCGGTTGCGTGAGCGTGACATCGGCTAGTTTGCGAGTCATGTGGCAGCCCGAGCCCGACTGGGTGGCGCTCCCCGGAGGCACGGGGACCTCGACCGTCGGCGTGTGGAGGACGGCGCTGAGCGGTCGTCCGGTGGTGGTGAAGCGGCTCTGCGCCCCGCAGGCCGGAGACCCCTCCGAGCTGAGCGATCGTCAGCATGCGGGCTACTGGCGCCGGGAGGCCGACGCGCTGCTGACTGGCCTGACCGAGGCGACGGCGGGGCTGAGATCGGCGCCGGCGTCGGTCGAGGAGGACGCCGACGGCGTCACCATCGTGCGGGACTGGGTCGAGGACGCCGCCTCGAGCGGCCTGTTCCTGGCCATGTCGTTGGGGCGGTTCGCCGGCTCCGGCCTCGGCCATCCGGTCTTCCTCGCGCCGCACCTCCTGCGGGACCGCCTGGCCCGCGTCGCGCGCAGCGGGGGATGGAGGACGTTGGCGCGAACCACCGTCGCTGACGTCGCCGAGCATCTGTGGACCCAACGGGAGCGGATGCTCGACCTTCTCGATGCCCTGCCGCAGGTGCCGCAGCACGGAGATCCGACCGCGGCCAACCTGCTCGGCCGGATCGACGACGACGTCCTCGCCATCGACTGGGGCACGCTCGGACATGGTCCGGCGGGCGCTGACCTCGGCTATCTCTCACTCTCGTCTCGCGAGGAGTTCGAGCCGCTGCTCGACGCCTACCTCCTCGGGTTGCCCGACGGCATCGCCGACCGTGACGCCGTCGTTCTCGGAGCACAGGTCGTCTCGGTCTACACCGCGCTCAGCCGCGCCGAGTGGGCGCTGGCCCGTGTCGCGGGCGGGGAGGGAGCATTGGCCGGGAAGTACCGCCATCCTGCCGTGGCACCTCATCTGCGGGCGCTCCAGCGCACCTTCGTGCACATGGAGCCGTTGCTCGAGCTCTGACGCGTCTTTGACCTGTCAGACCTGTCAGACCTGGCCGGCGGCGAACGTGTCGCAGGCCTTGACCGTCCCCTGCTGGTAGCCGACCATGAACCACTTCTTGCGCTGCGCCGAGGAGCCGTGGGTCCACGCCTCCTCGTTGACCCGGCCACCGCTGCGCTTTTGGATGTAGTCGTCGCCGACTGCCTTCGCGGCCTCGATCGCTTGGTCGATGTCCTTCTGACTGAGGTCCAGGATCAGCTTCTCCCCGGCGGCGTCCTCAGTGGTGGCGGCGTGGTTCGCCCAGAGCCCGGCGTAGCAGTCGGCCTGCAGTTCGAGGCGTACGCCGTCGCTCTGAGGGCCGGTCTGCTGGCTGCGCACCTTGCCCATGTAGCCGAGCAGGTTGGAGATGTGGTGGCCGTACTCGTGAGCGAGGACGTAGAACTCGACGAAACTGCCCTCGGGGCCACCCAACTGGCCAACGAGCACGTCATCGAAGAAGGTGGTGTCGAGATAGATCGTCTCGTCCGTGGGGCAGTAGAACGGTCCGACCGCCGACGACGCAGCACCACAGCCGGTGTCGACCGACCCGGTGAAGGTGACCATCGCCCGCTCGGGGTGGAACTTGTTGCCCAGCTCGGTTCCCCAGTAGTCGGTCAGCGAGTTCTCGATCGCGACGCGGGCGCAGTCCTGGCTCTCGTTGGCGTCGGCACCCGTCTTGCAGGCGGCGTACCGATCGGTGCCCTGCTGGGCATCGCTCAGCCGGGCAGGGGAGTAGACGTTCCCCAGACCTCCGGCTCCTCCGCCGCCCGAACCGCCCAGGCCGAGGTCGACGCCTGCGAACCGGGCGATCACGAACAGCAGGACCAGCACCAGGATGCCGCCGATGCCGCCCTTTCCGGTCGGGATCGGCAGGCGCATCCCGCCACCGCCGAGGCCCCCACCGAGACCGCCGCCACCGCCGCTGCCGGCATCGCGGACCCGAGACTGGTCGAGGCGTGCCTTCGGATTGAATCGAACCACGGTCGGCAGCCTAGGGCACCGCGTCGCGGTTTAGGGGGTGCGAACGCGCCGTGGGAGACTGGGGCACGTCATGATCACGGTGCACCAGCTCGAGGTACGCGTCGGTGCCCGGCTTCTCATGGAGAACGTCAGCTTCCGGGTCGGCCCCGGCGACAAGGTCGGTCTCGTCGGCCGCAATGGCGCCGGCAAGACGACCCTGACCAAGGTCCTGGCGGGTGATTCGCTTCCCGCCGGCGGCTCGGTCAGCAACTCCGGCGAGATCGGCTATCTCCCGCAGGACCCGCGGGTCGGGGATCCCGAGGTCATCGTCCGTGACCGGATCCTGTCCGCGCGTGGACTCGACGACGCCGTACGACGGATGCGTGCCGCAGAGGTCGCGATGGCCTCGGAGGATCCCAAGGAGCGCGACAAGGCGTTCCGCAAGTTCCAGCGCGCCCAGGACGAGCTCGACGCCGGTGGTGGCTACGCCGCCGAGACCGAGGCACTCCAGATCGCCCAGAGCCTCGGCATCCCGGACCGACTGATGGACCAGCCGCTGGGCACGCTGTCCGGTGGCCAGCGACGACGGGTCGAGCTGGCACGGATCCTGTTCTCCAGCGCCGAGGTGCTGATCCTCGACGAGCCGACCAACCACCTCGACGCGGACTCGATCATGTGGCTGCGGGACTGGATGAAGTCCTACAAGGGCGGCTTCATCGTGATCTCCCACGACAACGACCTGCTCGGGGAGACCGTCAACAAGGTCTTCCACCTCGACGCCAACCGCGCGGTCATCGACATCTACAACATGGGGTGGAAGAACTACCTCACCCAGCGCGAGACCGACGAGGCCCGGCGCAAGCGTGAGCTGATGAACGCCCAGAACAAGGCGAAGACGCTCACCGACCAGGCCAACAAGATGCGGGCGAAGGCCACCAAGGCCAGCGCCGCGCAGCAGATGCTCAAGCGTGCGGAGAAGCTGCTCGACGGGGTCGAGGGCGAGCGGCAGGCCGACAAGGTCGCCGCCATCAAGTTCCCCACGCCGGCGGCCTGCGGCAAGACGCCCCTCACCGCGCGCGACCTGTCCAAGTCGTACGGCGCGCTCGAGGTGTTCACCGCCGTCGACCTGGCCATCGACAAGGGATCACGCGTGGTCATCCTCGGCCTCAACGGTGCGGGCAAGACCACGATGCTGCGCATCCTCGGCGGCGTGGACGAGCCCGACACCGGTCGGGTGGTCCCGGGGCACGGCCTCAAGATCGGCTACTACGCCCAGGAGCACGAGACGCTCGACGTCACGCGCACCGTGCTGGAGAACATGCAGTCCTCCGCGCCCGAGCTGACCGACACCGAGGCTCGTTCGGTGCTCGGCTCCTTCCTATTCTCCGGTGACGACGTCCACAAGCCGGCAGGCGTGCTGTCCGGCGGGGAGAAGACCCGTCTGGCCCTTGCCTCCCTGGTCGTCTCGGCCGCCAACGTGCTGCTCCTCGACGAGCCCACCAACAACCTCGACCCGGCGTCGCGCGAAGAGGTGCTCAACGCCATCCGCCGCTACGAGGGCGCGATCGTGCTGGTCACCCACGACGAGGGCGCCGTCCACGCGCTCGAACCCGACCGGGTGCTGATCCTG
>JASLDK010000251.1 GCA_030145945.1 Nocardioides sp. | reverse complement strand
GCCCCAGGAGGGCGAGGTCGTGGCCGTAGGCCCCGGTCGCTTCAGCGAGAACGGCACCGAGCGCGTCCCGGTCGACGTGGCCGTGGGCGACAAGGTCATCTACAGCAAGTACGGCGGCACCGAGGTCAAGTACTCCGGTTCCGAGTACCTCATCCTCTCCGCCCGCGACGTCCTCGCCAACGTCGGCTGACCGTTCGCTTCTAGAGTCGCCCGGGACGTCCGCATCCGTGCGTGACGTCCCGGGCGTTCGGCTTTCCTCCAACGAAGGACTGAACACATGCCCAAGATCCTGGAGTTCGACGAGAACGCCCGCCGCGCGCTCGAGCGTGGCGTCGACGCCCTCGCCAACACCGTCAAGGTGACCCTCGGCCCCAAGGGCCGCTACGTCGTGCTCGACAAGAAATGGGGCGCGCCGACCATCACCAACGACGGTGTGACCGTCGCGCGTGAGGTCGAGCTGGACGACCCGTTCGAGAACCTCGGTGCCCAGCTCACCAAGGAGGTCGCGACCAAGACCAACGACGTCGCCGGAGACGGTACGACGACCGCGACCGTGCTGGCCCAGGCGCTGGTCCACGAGGGCCTGCGCGCCGTGGCCGCCGGTGCGAACCCGATGGGTCTCAAGCGCGGCATGGACGCCGCCGCCGAGGCCGTGGCCGGTGCCCTCAAGGATGCCGCCCGCGAGGTCGACGATGCCCAGGACATCGCCTCCGTCGCGACCGTCTCCTCCCGCGACAGCCACATCGGCGACCTGCTCGCCGAGGCGTTCGGCAAGGTCGGCAAGGACGGTGTCATCACGGTGGAAGAGGCCAACACCCCCTCCACCGAGCTCGAGTTCACCGAGGGCATGCAGTGGGACAAGGGCTTCAACTCGGCCTCCTTCGTGACCGACGCGGAGCGCCAGGAGGCCGTCCTCGACGACCCCTACATCCTCATCAACCAGGGCAAGATCTCCGCGATCGCCGAGCTCCTGCCGCTGCTGGAGAAGGTCATCGCGACCGGCAAGCCGCTCTTCATCCTCGCCGAGGACGTCGAGGGTGAGGCGCTCTCCACGCTGGTCGTCAACAAGATCCGTGGCACCTTCACTGCCGTCGCGGGCAAGGCTCCTGGCTTCGGTGACCGTCGCAAGGCGATCCTGCAGGACATCGCCACCCTCACCGGTGGTCAGGTCATCTCGCCCGAGGTCGGCCTGAAGCTCGACCAGATCGGTCTCGACGAGCTGGGCCAGGCCCGCCGCATCGTCGTCACCAAGGACAACACCACGATCATCGACGGCGCCGGCGACGACGCCGCGGTCGCGGGTCGCGTCGAGCAGATCAAGCGCGAGATCGAGTCCTCGGACTCCGACTGGGACACCGAGAAGCTGCAGGAACGGCTCGCGAAGCTCGCCGGTGGTGTCGTGGTGATCAAGGTCGGCGCCCACACCGAGGTGGAGCTCAAGGAGAAGAAGCACCGCATCGAGGACGCCGTCTCCGCGACGCGTGCCGCGATCGAGGAGGGCATCGTCCCCGGTGGTGGCTCCGCGATCATCCACGCCTCGTCCGTGCTCGACGACGACCTCGGCCTCTCCGGTGAGGAGGCGGTCGGTGTCCGCATCGTCCGCAAGGCCGTCGAGGAGCCGCTGCGCTGGATCGCCGAGAACGGTGGCGAGAACGGCTACGTCGTGACCCACAAGGTCCGCGAGGGTGGCATCGGCGTCGGCTACAACGCCGCCACCGGCGAGTTCGGCGACCTCATCGCCCAGGGCGTCATCGACCCGGTCAAGGTGACCCGCTCGGCTCTGGCCAACGCGGTCTCCGTCGCCGGCATGCTGCTGACCACGGAGACGCTCGTCGTCGACAAGCCCGAGGAAGCTGAGCCCGAGGCGGCCGGTCACGGCCACGGCCACGGGCACGGCCACTGATCGGCTGAATCATCCGCCGGCCCGTCGTACCCCCTGGGGGGTGCGGCGGGCCGGTTGCCTTTTCTCGTCGCGCAGCGCTGGGTCGCTGCGGCATAGTGGGCGCATGTTGTGGCGTGTGCGTGCCGGACTGCCCGACCGCCCCGGGGCGCGGGCCGAGTTGGCGGCCGCGTGCGGCCGCGCGGGCGTGAACATCCAGACCGTCCAGGTCTTCCCCGAGGACACGTCGGTCACCGACGAGCTCGTGCTGCAGGTCCCGCAGGACTGGTCGGTCGAGCAGTTGCGGGCGCTCGTCGACGGCGCGGGAGGCACGACGGTGTCCGCACGTCCGGTCTCGACGGCGGCGCTCGAGGACCAGCCGACGCGCTACGTCCAGGCGGTGCGGGCGATCGTCGCGCAGCCGGCGAGCTTCCCCGACGTCGTCGCCCGCCTCTTCGATGCCGACATCGCCCCTGGAGAGGGGGCGGAGGACGTCCTGGAGATCGCGATCGGTGGCCTCACCACCATCCAGGTGCGACGGGACACGCCCTTCACGCCGACCGAACGTGCTCGCGCCGCAGCCCTGGCCGACCTTCTCGGCGAGGTCCTCGCTGCTCAGGCCGCCCCGAGTCCTCAGCAACAGGGCGCACGCCATCCCGACTTCGTGACGACCGGCGCGGTGGTCTCGGCGCTGGCTGCCGGGAAGGTCGCGGGCCGGGCGGAGTTCACTGCCGCCGAGGGCGACCATCCGTGGCCGGTGGACCTGTGGGTCGATCCGGCCTGGCATCGACGCGGTGTCGGCACCCGCCTGCTCGCCGACGTGGCGCGGGCGGCTCGTTCGGCGGGCGCTGAGGAGATCGTGCTGACGGCTCCGTCGGACACGAAGGCGGTGCTGCCGATGGTGCTGGCGGCCGGGATGCGCGGTCGGATCCGGATGGCGGGCGACTCGCTCACGGTCAGGATCGCGCTGGCCGAGATCCGTCGCTGAGGCGCGGGCCTCTCGGAGAAGTCCCCGTCCTCAGGCGGGTTGTGTGGCGAGAGTGACACTGCCGCCGACTTTGTGAATGCATTCACAAGGCGTACGTTCGAAGCGTGCTGACCAGCAATGTCGTCACCGCCCTGACCCGTCTCGCCACCGACGCCGAGCCGGCCGGACTCCTCCCGGCCCGCGAGCAGATGGCCCTCTCCCTTGGCTGGCACATCGTGATCGCCTGCTTCGGCGTGGCCTTCCCGGCGATGATCTTCGTGATGCACCTGCGCGGCATCCGTCGCGACGACCCCGTCGCGCTCGGGCTCGCCAAGCGCTGGGCCAAGGTGTCCGCCGTCCTCTTCGCGAACGGTGCCGTCTCCGGAACCGTGCTCAGCTTCGAGATGGGCATCCTCTGGCCCGGTCTGATGGGGACCTACGGCGACGTGCTCGGACTGCCCTTCGCCTTCGAGGGCCTCGCCTTCTTCCTCGAGGCGATCTTCCTCGGCATCTACCTCTACGGCTGGGGCCGGATGCCCGCCAAGCGACACGTGCTGATGGTCCTGCCGATGGCCATCACCGGGATCATGGGCGCCTACTGCGTGCTCGCGGTCAACGCGTGGATGAACGTGCCGACCGGCTTCCGGATCGTCGACGGCCAGGTCACCGATGTCGAGCCGTGGAAGGTGCTGTTCAACCAGCACGCGTTCCTCCAGTTCGCCCACATGTGGGTGGGCGCCTACATGCTCACCGGCTTCTCCGTCGCAGGGGTGTACGCCGTCGGCATGCTGCGCGGACGACGAGATCCGCACCACCGCCTGGGGTTCATGGTCCCGTTCGTGTTCGCGTCCGTCGCCGCCGTGACCCAACCCTTCATGGGCCACATCCTCGGGCTCGGTCTCGACGAGCGACAGCCCGCGAAGCTGGCGGCCTTCGAGTTGGCGGAGACGAGTGAGAGTCCCTCGCCGTTGCGGCTCGGGGGAGTGCTGATCGACGGCGAGGTGAAGGGCTCGATCGACATCCCCTACCTGGGTTCGCTGATCGCGATGAACTCCTTCGACAAGCCGGTCCCGGCGCTGGACGAGATCCCCGCGGAGAACCATCCGCCGGTCAACATGACGCACCTGGCGTTCCAGACGATGGTCGGGATCGGCACCCTGCTGGCCGGTGTCGTCGTGCTCTTCTGGTTCCTGCGACGGCGGGGCAAGGACCTGCTGGAGAAGCGTTGGTTCCTGCGCTTCGCGGCCGTCGCCGGTCCGCTCGCAGTGGTCGCTCTCGAGGCCGGTTGGATCGCGACCGAGGTGGGCCGTCAGCCCTGGGTCGTCTACGACGTCCTGCGCACCACCGACGCCGTCGGCGACTACACCGCCGGCCTGTGGTGGCTGCTCGGGATCAGCGTGGTCGTCTATTCCGCGATGACGGCCGGCGCGGTCGTCGTACTCCGCTCCATGGCGCGACGGTGGCGGGCCGGCGATGCCGACCTCCCGAGCCCGTATGCCCCGGAGGTCTCCTCGTGACCCTCGAACTCGCCGTCGCCGCGGCCCTCTTCGTCGGCGTCATCGCGTACGCCGTGCTCGGGGGCGCCGACTTCGGTTCCGGCTTCTTCGACCTCACCGCCGGCAATGCCCGTCGCGGTGCCGAACTGCGCACCCTCGTTGACCACAGCATCGGACCGGTCTGGGAGGCCAACCACGTCTGGCTGATCTATGTCCTGGTGATCTGGTGGACGGCGTTCCCCGAAGCCTTCGCTGCCGCCATGTCGACCCTGGTCCTGCCGTTGATGTTCGCACTGCTCGGCATCGTCCTACGGGGAGCGAGCTTCGCGTTCCGGAAGTACTCCGAGACCCTCGCGCAGGCGCGGCTCTTCGGGATCGTCTTCGCCGCGTCCAGCATCATCACGCCGTTCTTCCTCGGCACCGTCGCCGGCGCGATCGCCTCCGGCCGGGTCCCGCTCGACGGCACCGGTGACCTCTGGGGGAGCTGGCTGAACCCGACCTCGCTGTTCGGCGGCGTGATCGCCGTCGGCACCTGCGCCTTCCTTGCCGGCACCTTCCTCGTCGCCGATGCCGCCCGCAGCGGTCAGGCACGCCTCGCGGCCGACCTTCGGGTCCGAGCGCTCGGTGTCGGCGCGCTGACCGGGACAGCGGTCTTCGCCGCCCTCGTTCCACTCGAGCACGACGCGCCGACCCTGGCTGCCGGGCTCGAGGGCCGCGCCGCCCCCTTGGTCATCGTTGCCGGTCTCGCCGGGGCTGCCACCATGGTCCTTCTCTGGACCAGGAGGTACGCCGTCTCGCGGCTCACCGCCGTCGTCGCCGTCGCCGCGGTGGTGTCCGGATGGGGCGTCGGTCAGTATCCCTGGCTGCTCGTCGACACCGTCACCATCGAGGACGCGGCCGGTGCCACCGCCACCCTGCAGGGGTTGCTCGTCGCGGTCGGTCTGGCGGTCGTGCTCGTCGTACCGCCCCTCGCCTATCTGTTCAAGCTCACCCAGTCGGAGGAGTGGTCGCGCCCCGACCACTGACCGGGCCTGGGGTGACCCCGATCACGCCCTACACTCGGAGAATGGAGGTCCCCGACAAGCTCGCCGCGCTCGGTCTCACCTACGACGACGTCCTGCTGCTGCCCGGTCATTCCGACCTGGCGCCGGACGACATCGACACCACCTCGCGGTTGACCCGCGAGATCTCGTTGAGGTCGCCGTTGATCAGTGCCGCGATGGACACGGTGACCGAGTCGCGGATGGCGATCGCGATGGCCCGCCAGGGCGGCATCGGCATCCTGCACCGCAACCTGTCGGCCGAGGAGCAGGCCTACCAGGTCGACCTCGTCAAGCGGACCCAGACGGGGATCATCTCCAACCCGGTCACCATCGGCCCGGACGCGACGCTCGAGGACCTCGATCGGATCTGCGGTGAATACCGGGTCTCAGGCCTCCCCGTCGTCGACACCGACAACCGTCTCCTCGGCATCTGCACCAACCGCGACCTGCGCTTCACCCCCGTCGCGGAGTGGGCCACCACCAAGGTCGACGAGGTGATGACCCCGATGCCGCTGATCACCGGTGAGGTGGGAATCAGCCGCGACGACGCCAACATGCTGCTGCGCAAGCACAAGCGCGAGCGGCTTCCGTTGGTCGACCCCGAGGGTCGCCTGGGCGGCCTGATCACGGTCAAGGACTTCGTGAAGTCCGAGCAGTTCCCGCTCGCCTCCAAGGACGCCGACGGCCGACTGCTCGTCGGTGCCGCGATCGGCTACTTCGGCGACGCGTGGGAGCGCGCGACCGGCCTCATCGAGGCCGGCGTCGACGTCCTCGTCGCCGACACCGCCCACGGCCACGTCACCCTCCTGCTCGACATGGTCCGCCGCCTCAAGTCCGACCCGGCCACCAGGCACGTCCAGGTCATCGGCGGCAACGTCGCCACCCGCGAGGGCGCCCAGGCCTTCGTCGACGCCGGCGCCGACGCCGTCAAGGTCGGCTTCGGACCGGGCTCGATCTGTACGACGCGCGTCGTCACCGGCTGTGGCGTCCCCCAGATCACTGCTGTCTACGAGGCGTCGTTGGCGGCCGGCCCCGCCGGCGTACCCGTCATCGCTGACGGCGGTCTCCAGCAGTCCGGCGACATCGCCAAGGCCATCGTCGCCGGCGCCGAGTCCGTGATGATCGGCTCCATGCTCGCCGGCTGCGAGGAGTCGCCCGGCGAGGTCGTCTTCCACCAGGGCAAGCAGTTCAAGGCCTACCGCGGCATGGGCTCGCTGGGCGCCATGTCGAGCCGCGGCAAGAAGTCCTACTCCAAGGACCGCTACTTCCAGGCCGAGGTCACCAGCGACGACAAGATCGTCCCCGAGGGCATCGAGGGCCGGGTCGCCTACAAGGGCCCGCTCTCCGGTGTCGCCCACCAGCTCCTCGGCGGCCTGTCACAGTCGATGTTCTACGTCGGCGCCCGCACCGTTCCCGAGCTGCAGGAGAAGGGCCGGTTCGTCCGGATCACCTCCGCCTCGCTCAAGGAGAGCCACCCGCACGACATCGAGATGACCGTCGAGGCGCCGAACTACCACCGTTGACGCATCCTGTGGAGGGCGCCAGCACAGGCTGACGAACTGAGGTTGACTTCCTGATGACCTGCTCTCGGGTCCATCATGGAAGGAGCACCGATGTGTCTGCCGAACCCGTTGGAGAACTCGTGGAAACGCTGCTGCGCATTCCCATGTCGTACGAGGACTACCAGGCCCTGCCCGAACATCCGCGTGCGGAATGGGTCGACGGGGTGGTTGTCATGAGCCCCACCGGTGCCCGGTGGAGTCATCAGGTTGCCTCCCGTCGGCTTGCCAATCTGCTCGAAGAAGCGCTGCCCGGCTGCCGGGTCGGCGAGGCGGCCAGCATCACTCTCCCGCGCAACCGGGAACGTCTGCCGGACGTCATCGTGTTCGATGCGGAACCGCCGGACGAGATTCCGATCAGGAAGACACCGATCCTGGTTGCGGAGGTGCTGTCGCCGTCCACGAGGCGAGAGGACCTGCTTCGCAAGGGTCCTGAGTACGCCGAGGCCGGGATCAGCCAGTACTGGGTGGTTGATGTGGATGCCCGCACCATCGAGGTCCAGGAGAACGTCGAAGGTCGCTGGGCGCTCGTGGCAACCATCGATCACGCGAGCCCGGTCGTCGACGTACGCGTCGGTGGCCACGGCGTCGCGACCGTCAACCTGGCCGCGATCCTGCGCTGAACGTCGGCTCCGCGCCCCCTGCCGATACCCTGCTCGGGTGAGCGACATCGAGATCGGCCGCGCCAAGCGGGCCCGCACGGCGTACTCCTTCGACGACATCGCGATCGTGCCGTCCCGGCGCACCCGCGACCCCGAGGAGGTCAGCGTCGAGTGGCAGATCGACGCCTACCGGTTCGGTCTGCCGATCCTCGCTGCCCCGATGGACTCGGTGATGTCGCCGAGGACCGCCATCGACTTCGGCCGCCACGGCGGTCTCGGTGTGCTCAACCTCGAGGGTCTCTGGACCCGGTACGACGACCCGCAGCCGCTGCTCGACGAGGTGGCCGGGCTGCAGGGGATCGAGGCCACCCGTCGTCTGCAGGAGATCTACACCGAGCCGATCAAGGCCGAGCTGATCGCCCAGCGGCTGCGTGAGGTGCGCGGATCCGGCGTCACGGTGGCGGGCCAGCTGCCGCCGCAGCGGCACAGGGAGTTCGCGA
>JASLDK010000414.1 GCA_030145945.1 Nocardioides sp. | reverse complement strand
CCCACGATGCCTAGGCCTGGTCGTAGGCCAGGCGCTGGTCACCGCTCCAGGACGCGACGTCGTTCTTGATGTCGTTCTCGAGGGCGTCGAGGCTGGCGTCCATCTTCTTGACGGTCTCGTACATGTTGGCGGCGGCCTCGTCGAGCGCCGAGTGGCGAACGCGCAGTCCGTCGAGGGATCCGAAGTCGGGTCCGGTCATGATCTGTCTCCTTCGAAAGTCTGGGTGGGTGGGACTACTGCTGGCCGAGGCGGTTCATCAGGGCGACCATGTCCGATCCGGCCTGGTCGTCGACCTGCTGGTTGTCCTTCTCGGTCTCGGTCAATGAGGCGTGGAACTTGTCCAGCGCGAAGACGACCACCTTGTGCTTCTCCAGCCAGGCGTCCTTGAGGTTCTTGAAGGACAGGCCACCGGAGCCCTGCCACTGGGTGGCGAGCGAGGCCAACTGGTCGTCCATCGTGTGCGAGTGCGCTCCGAACTCCTGCTTGGCCTGCACCACGCGATCAGCGACGCGCTTGAGCGCTCCCTCTGCCTGTCCGAACTCGACTGCCATGTCTACTCCTTGGTTGCTCAGGGGATGTTCCGTCTTCGATCTGGCTCCCGAGTGCAGTCAAAGAGCCGACGCAAGGGGTGCTACCCCCGGCCCCGACGGCTTCAAACCTCAGCCCGTGACTTCCCACAGGTGACGGAAGAATCCGACGGCGACGACGACCGATCCGACTGCCAGGGAACCGCACAGGACCTCCCCGATCTCGGCCCGACGCGACCACCATGCCGAGCGCCAACCACGGCCGACGAACACCGCCGCGAGGACCAGGACCCCGGCGACGGCGACCGCGAGGAAGGAGACCCAGACCGGCGACAGGACCGGCCCCTCGACAGCACCACCGCCGAGGAGGGCAGCGGCCAGGAACGTCAGCGCGGCCACGCCCGAGACGCGCAGCAGACGTGCTGCTGCGACATGGCGATGGTTGCGAGCCGCGAACAGGAGTGTCGCGGCCCCGAAGCCCACCACGCACCGTGCCCCCGTCCGGTCGAGCGGCAGATCGGCCGTGCTCAGCAGCATCGGCGTGGCGATCAGCACCACCACCAAGATCGCGACCGACGCGGCCGTCACCGCCCGGGCTCCACGCGCTGCCACGTCCTTGACGGCCTGCTCGGGAACGACGATCCGTCCTCTGCGACCGGTCGGGCGCTCGCGCGCAGACCATGCGGTCACGGCGAGACGTTCGAGGTCGAGCAGATAGTGGTCGGGGACGTCGACGGCGAGCTCCGGCACGAACCGCGCTCCCAGAACCGCGCCGATCAGGAGCACGGTCCAGGTCACCTGCGGCGCGGCGCCGACCAGCACGGTGATGGTCGAGACCACGAACCAGGCGGAACCGACGAGGATCCACACCCGGAGCCCGTCGACCGACTCCTCCTCGGCGCCGGACAGGAGGCGACCGACGCCCGCGCACACGGCGGCACACAGCGCCGCGATGCCGAATGCCGTCGGCAGCCGCTCAGGCAGCGGGTCCCAGGTGAGCGCAAGAGCCGCGGATGCCGCGAAGGCGGGCGCGGCGAGGACCCGCTGGGCGCGCAAGGCCCCGATGGGCAGGGCACCGATGCCAGCCGCCACCAGCAGGACCGCGATCACCGGCCAACGCTCAGCAGGTTCGAGATGAGCCGCGCACCAGCCCGCGATCGCCGCGATCGCCGCGGCGAAGCAGAACCACAGGGTCGAGAGGCGGCTCGGGGTCAGCCGGGCACCGTCCGCCGTCACACCCCGGTGGCTGCGGGGGGCCGGCCTCGGGCGCGCAGGCTCGACAGCGACCAGCACCGACCCGGTCGGCAGGTCCAGGTCTCCGACGACGGCCGTGAGCGGCAGCGGGTTTCCCGCCCGATCGACGAGCGGCGGAACCGTGGCGAGGCCTGCCTCGAGGGCGTAGGTCCGTGCAACATCCTCGAGGGTGGCGCCGGTGGGGACCGTCAGGTCGAGCACCCCGCGCGGGCCGTGGACGGTCAGTGCGACCACCGAGCCCGGCACGGGCGCCGGAGACTTCTGATTCACGTCCGTGCCTTCCGAGAGTTGGGGATCAGCAGTGCATCGGGACGGCGCATCGAGTTCGACCGCGTGTTTCGCAGGGTAGTCCTGCGGGCGTGCACGACAGGCCTCCTACCCTTCGGTCCCGAGGACCTATCATCGGCCACGTCGCATGATCGGGCATCGACGACAGGGGGCCACGCGTGACGACGGGGATCACACCAGGACCACCGCCCCCGGGCGGCGTGGCGCTCAGTCGCGCGCCGGGTCGGCGTGTCGCACGGCCGGAGGCCGCACCCACGCAAGGCGCGAGCCTGACCCACCGCGGCGGTCGTGGCGAGCGTCCGGAGATGCCGAGTGGTCAGCTGCAGCTGCAACCCCCGCCCCAGCTCCAACCGAGCGAAGGTGCCGCCGGCGTCGCGATGAACGCGATCCCGATGCTCGGCAGCCTCGGGTCCATCGTGCTGGTTGCCGGTCTCGGCGGCTCCGGCAGCAACTCTCCGCTGCGCTTCATCGCGGCGGGCATGTTCCTCTTCGCGACCCTCGGCTTCATCGTCGTGCAGATCGACCGGCAGCGAAAGCAGCGTCAGCAGCAGGTCACGGGATCCCGGACCGAGTACCTGCGCTATCTCTCGACCGTCCGCAAGGTTGCGCGCGACGCCGCCGACCAGCAACGGCGCGCCCTCACCTGGCTCCATCCATCGCCCTCGGCGCTGCCCGCACTGGCCGAGGACCGGTCCCGGGTGTGGGAACGATCGGCGTCGGATCCTGCCTTCCTCCAGGTGCGCTACGGCGTGTGCGCCCAACCGCTCGCCCTCGAACTGCTGCCCCCCGAGAGCGCCCCGATCGACGAGGTCGACCCGGCGTCGGCGTCCGCCCTGCATCGACTGCTGGTCGTTCACCGCATCCAGCCGGACCTTCCGGCGTCCCTCGACCTGCGCGCCTTCGACCGGATCGAGGTCTGCGGCGACGAGGACGAGGCCCGCTCCCTCGCCCGGGCGCTGATCTGTTCGGCAGCGACCTTCCAGTCCCCGGAGAACCTGCAGTTCGCCGTCCTGGCGGGCGAGGCGACCCTGGCCCACTGGGACTGGATGAAGTGGCTCCCCCATGCGCACAGCCAGCACCACAACGACGCGGTCGGACCGGCCCGAATGGTCACGACCTCGCTCAACGACCTGGCCACGATGTTGCCGACCGACCTCACCGAACGTCCCCGTTTCGGGGCCGACGAGCGGACCGCCGTACCCCACATCGTCATCATCACCGATGGCGCTGCGTTGCCTCCCGGCAACCACCTGATCCCGTCGGACGGGTTGCACGGCGTGACCGTCGTCGACCTCCCGGCGCACTGGGGCGGGCTGGACAGTCCGACCGCGTTGCGGATCGAGGTCGACCAACAGGCCCAGCACGGCCGGGACGACGACTCGGTCCCGATCCTGGCGGTGCGGTTGCGCTCGGAGCCGGTGCGGGCCCGGGCCGACCAGTGTGGTCCCGCCACGGCCGAAGCACTCGCACGCCGACTGACGCCCCTGTTCACCCCGTCGGCGGGAGCTGCCGTCGGCGAGGACGCCGTCGATCTCACCGCCTCGACCAACTTCATGGATCTGCTCGGGCTCGGCGACGTGCACGCCTTCGATCCGGGGACGGCCTGGCGGTCGCGGCCGGCGCGGGACCGGTTGCGGGTGCCGATCGGCATCGGCGACAACGCCGGCCCGATCCACCTCGACATCAAGGAGTCCGCCCAACAGGGCATGGGTCCGCACGGCCTGGTGATCGGTGCGACCGGGTCCGGCAAGTCCGAGTTCCTGCGGACGCTCGTGCTGGGTCTCGCCATGACGCACTCCCCCGACCAGCTCAACATGGTGCTCGTCGACTTCAAGGGTGGTGCGACCTTCGCCGGCATGTCGGAGATGCCGCACGTCTCCGCGGTGATCACGAACCTCTCGCAGGAGTTGACCCTCGTCGACCGCATGCAGGACGCCCTGTCCGGCGAGATGGTGCGACGTCAGGAGCTCCTGCGCGAGGCCGGCAACTTCGCCTCGATCCGGGACTACGAGAAGGCGCGTACGTCGGGCGACCCGGCCAGTGCCCACCTCGCACCGCTGCCGTCGCTGTTCCTCGTCGTCGACGAGTTCTCCGAGATGCTGAGCGCCAAGCCCGAGTTCATCGACCTCTTCGTCGCCATCGGTCGTCTGGGCCGCTCGCTCGGGCTGCATCTCCTGCTCGCCTCGCAGCGGTTGGAGGAAGGACGGCTGCGCGGCCTCGAGTCGCACCTGTCCTATCGGGTCGGTCTGCGGACCTTCAGCGCTCAGGAGTCGCGTGGCGTCCTCGGCGTCCCCGACGCCTACGAGCTTCCTGCGGTGCCGGGACTCGGCTATCTCAAGCCCGACCCGACGACGCTGACCCGCTTCAAGGCGGCCTACGTCTCGGGGCCACCGGAGACCAGTCATCGTCGGGTGACCCGCGACAGCGGGGGCAAGGTGCGCGGCATCCTGCCGTTCACGATCTCGGAGGTGCAGACCTTCGACGAGGCGTTGCCGGAGCCGGATCAACTGGTCGCGCAGATCGCCCCCAGCGGCAGCGAGAGTGGCCTCTCGCTGCTCGACATCGCCGTCTCGCGGATGGAAGGGCACGGCTCCGCCGCCCACCAGGTGTGGCTGCCACCGCTCGACCAGCCCGACACCCTCGACCAACTGATGCCTGACCTCACTCCCGACCCCGACCTCGGCCTGGTGTCCCGGCAGTGGCGTGCGGTCGGCAACCTCACCGTGCCGCTCGGCACCGTCGACCGCCCGCGCGAGCAGCGCCGCGACACCCTGACGGTCAGCCTCAGCGGGGCCGCCGGACACGTTGCCGTGGTCGGTGGGCCGCGCAGCGGCAAGAGCACGATGCTGCGCACGATCGTCACCAGCCTCGCGCTCACGACGACCCCGCTCGAGTCGCAGTTCTACGTGCTCGACTTCGGCGGCGGCACATTCGCGCCGATGGTGTCGCTGCCCCACGTCGCAGGCGTCGGCACCCGCTCCGAACCCGAGGTGGTGCGTCGGATCATCGCCGAGGTTAAGGGCATCGTCGACCGGCGGGAGCGCTACTTCCGCAGCAACGGCATCGACTCGATCGAGACCTACAGAACGCGCCGCGGACAGGGGCGCGCCGATGACGGGTACGGCGACGTCTTCCTCGTGATCGACGGCTGGGGCACCCTGCGCTCCGACTTCGACGACCTCGAGCTCGAGATCCAGCAACTGGCCGGTCGCGGTCTGACCTTCGGCCTCCACATCGTCACCGCGTCGACGCGGTGGCCCGACTTCCGCGCCGCGATGCGCGATCTGCTCGGCACCCGACTCGAGCTCAGGCTCGGCGACCCGATCGACTCCGAGATCGATCGCAAGATCGCCGCGTTGGTCCCCGGGAACCGCCCCGGGCGTGGCCTCGTGCCCGGCAAGCTGCACTTCCTCGGTGGACTCCCCCGTATCGACTCGAACGGCTCTGCCGAGACCCTCGGCGATGGCGTGGAAGCCATGATCGCCGCGGTGAGCGCCGCCTGGCGCGGGCCGGCCGGTCCGAAGTTGCGCCTGCTCCCCGACCGGATCAGCCTCGACGACGTCCGCACCCTCGCGGGCAGCCCGCCGGCACGGCAACTGCTGTTGGCGATCAACGAGAAGGAGCTCGCACCGGTCGCTCTCGACGTCGATGCGGAACCGCACCTGCTGCTCTTCGGCGACGGCAAGTCCGGCAAGACCAACCTGCTGCGCAGCTATTGCCAGGAGATCATGCGGACCAGGACTCCTGCCGAGGCTCAGATCATCCTCGTCGACTACCGCCGCTCGATGCTGGGCGAAGTGCCGGACGAGTACCTGCTCAACTACCTGACGTCGGCGACCCAGGCGCAGCCGGCCATCAACGACCTCTCGACGTACCTCAACAACCGGATCCCCGGGCCCGACGTGACTCCCGAGCAGTTGCGCAACCGATCCTGGTGGACCGGCGCCGAGGTGTTCGTGGTGGTCGACGACTACGACCTGGTGGCCACCCAGCAGAGCTCGCCGGTCGCGCTGCTGCAACCGCTGATGGCCCAGGCCCGCGACGTCGGACTGCACCTCGTGGTCGCCCGCCGCTCCGGTGGCGCGTCGCGCGCGCTCTACGAACCCGTGATCCAGTCCATGCGCGACCTCGCGATGCCCGGGATCCTGCTCTCCGGAAGCCGTGACGAAGGTGCTCTGATCGGCAACCTGCGGCCCGGCCCCGCACAGCCAGGCCGTGGGCGGATGCTCACCCGGGACCGGGGCGCCGAGGTCGTGCAGTTGGCGTGGACCGAGCCCTCGCTCTGAGTCGGCCGGTGGGGATAGTCCCTGCCGAAAAGCACCATTCCGCCACCGGTTTCGGTGCTTTTCAGCCGGGACTATCCCCACTGACCGAACGAGGCGCGGCGATCAGCGCCGCCAGTCCGGTCGTGACAGGCACGGCAAGGACCAGACCGATCGAGGTGACCAGCGTCCGGATGACCTCCTCGGCGAGCTGCTCGGTGGAGATGAGCTCGAGCAACGGGCGGTCATAGACGCGCAGCAGCATCAACAGCATCAGGGCCGTGCCGACGTAGGCGAACACGATCGTGTAGATCGTCGAGGCGATGTGGTCGCGGCCGATCCGCATGGCGCTGGTGAAGATCTCGGTCCGTGACGCCGTCGGACTGACCGCACGCAGCTCCCACACGGCCGAGGCCTGGGTGATGGTCACGTCGTTGAGGACGCCGAGGCCGGCGATGACGAGCGCAGAGCCGAGCAGTGCCTGGAAGTCCAGGGCGCCGATCGAGGCAAGGATCGCCCCCGTCTCGTCGCTGATGCCGGTCAGCCTCGCGTCGCCGATGGCGAGCACGCCGATGCCGGCAGTCAGCACGATGCCCAGCAGGGTCCCGGCCAGTGCGGTGCTGGTGCGCAGCGAGAAGCCGTGGGTCGTGTAGAGGACGACGAACATGATCACCGACGCGCTCGTCAACGCGACGCCGACACCGGACGCCCCGGCCAGCAGCGCCGGCAGCAGCCACCACCACACCACGGCACCGCCGAAGGCGAGACCGAGCAGACCCAGCAGGCCGCGCAGCCGCGCGACCGAGAGGACCACGAGCACGAACAGGACGCCGAGCCAGATCAGGGTGCCGTTGCGCTCGGTCGCGAAGTACGAGTACGTCGTGCCCTGGTCCGGCAGGTCCTTGGAGGGCGGGGTGCGCAGCAGCTCGACGTGGTCGCCCTTCGACAGCCCCGACTCGACCACCTCCGGTGGCACGTCGAGCCGGATCGGCTCACTCTCGCCGGGCACCCGCACCGTGATCGTGCTGCAGCCCGTTCCGTCCGGAAGTCCGTTGCGCCCGGGGCAGCGCTTCGCAACGCTGACGACCTCAGCGGACGGGAAGGTCGTGCCCGGCACTGCGAACTGGGCGGCCGCCCCGCCGCTCTCGGCGCTGCGAGCGGCGGCGTCGCTCGGCGGCCACCAGATCGCGAGCCCGGCGAGCGTGGCGATCAGCGCGAGGCCGAGCGCGGCCAACAGCACGGTGCGGGCCGTCGTACCGATCCGGACCGGGTCCGCCTCATCGCCCGCGCCCGCCTGACCGTGTCCATGGCCGTGTCCATGGCCGTGACCGTGGCCGACTCCGCGCGTCGGCTTCTCGCGGCGATGGCTGCTCATGCGGGCCACCCTGCCACGACCAGGGCAAGCGCCGAGGCCCGCATTCGGCGAGTCCGTACGCTGTCCCGGTGCCCACGCCCGTCAGAGAAGACATGGCCGCGCACGTCCCGGTGATCGCGCTGACCGGGCATCTGGGCGCGGGCAAGACCACGCTGCTCAACCGACTGCTGCGCGAGCCCGGCGCGCGGATCGGCGTGATCGTCAACGACTTCGGCGCGATCAACGTCGACGCCGCCCTGGTGACCGGACAGGTGGACGAGCCGGTGTCGATCGCCGGCGGCTGCCTGTGCTGCATCGAGGACGTGTCCGGTCTCGACGACGCCCTCGAGCAACTGACCCGGCCCCGGCTGGCGCTGGACGCGGTCGTCGTGGAGGCGAGCGGTCTCGCCGAGCCGGGCGCACTGGCGCAGCTGATCGCGTCCAGCCGCGCCCCGCGAGTGCGACCGGGGGGGTGGTGGACGTGATCGACGCGGTGGAGTACTTCCGTACGGTCGACGACGGTGGTCTTCCGCCCGCGCGGTTCTCCGTGGCGACGTTGGTGGTGATCAACAAGGTCGACCGCCTGCCGGTGGACTCCCGGGAGCAGACGCTGGCGGCGATCGAGGCACGGGTGGCCGAGGTGGGACCGGCCGCGCACGTCGTCCGGACCTCGCACGCCCGCCTCGACCCGGCGCTGATCCTCGACGTGACCAGTGCCGAGGATCCACCCGACCAGCTGCCGATCGCGGCACTGCTGAGGGCCGAGCGAGCAGCCGCGGACCACGAGCACGACCACCGGCATGCGGCCTCCGCGTCGGTGCGGTACGACGGCGCCATCCGTCCCGGCGACCTGGTCGACCTGCTCCTCGACCCGCCGCCGGGCGCCTACCGGCTGAAGGGCACCGTCCGCGTCGCGACCGGGAGCGGGTTCCGGGGCTACCTGGTCAACGTGGTCGGCCGTCAGGTCCACGTCGCCGGACTGCGGACGCCACCGGAGTCCAGCGCGCTGGTCGCGATCGGCATCCAGCTGGACGCCGGGGTCGCCCGTGAGCGACTGGAGGCCGCCCTGGTCGCCTCCGTGGAGGTGGACCGCGACGGCCTCCGCGCGCTGGAGCGGCTGCGCCATCTCAGTGCGTGACGAGAGAGGGTTCCCGTCGTCCTGCTGTCGGGCGTCGACCCCGAGGCGATGGCCGCGGCCATGGTGGGACTCCAGTTCGGCCTGCCCGGCGCGGTCGCCGTACGCCATGGGATCGACGTCGAGCGCGGCGACTGGATGGTGAGCGAGGACGGCTTCGAGCCCTGGCTCGGGCCGATCAGGGCGGTTGCGTGATGGCGGCAGATCAGACCGAGCCCGAAAACTGGAACACGTTATCGTTCTGGCATGAGCGGCACAGTGGTCGGAGCGGACACCCTGCAGCAGGAGTACGACGTCGTGGTGGTCGGCTCCGGAGGTGGAGCGCTCACCGGAGCCGCCCTCGCCGCGGCCGCCGGACTCACCACACTGGTGCTCGAGCGGACGACGTACGTCGGGGGGACGTCGGCCTATTCCGGTGGCGCCTGCTGGCTCCCCGGGACCGAAGTGCAGCAGCGGGCCGGACTGCCCGACTCGACCGAGGGCGCGCGCACCTACCTCGCCGCTGTGCTCGATGATCCCGACCAGGAACGGATCGAGGCACTCCTGACCCAGGCCCCGCGACTGGTCGCACAGCTCGAGGCCGATCCGATGATGGACTTCGAGTGGATCCCGTTCTCGGAGTACTACGACGCGCCCGGACGAGTTCCGATGGGCCGTTCCATCCAGCCGACGAACATCCGGCGCGACGAGCTCGACCCCGCCGTCGCCGCGCTGATCCGCCCGCCCGTCGAGCGTGATCGGGCCGGACAACCGGGCCGCTCCACGCTGTCGGGCGGCCAGGCCCTGATCGGTCGCCTCGCCGCGATGACGGTCCGCGACGGTGGCACGATCGCCACCGGCCGCCAGGTGATCGGCTTCGACCGGGACCAGGACGGGCGACTGACCACGGTCAGGTACGTCGACAGCGACGGGCCCGGCGAGGTGCGGGCGCGGCGCGGCGTACTGATCGCGGCCGGCGGCTTCGAGGGCAGCCCGGAACGTCGGATCGCACACGGCACCCCGGGCGACGCCTCCTGGTCGATGGCGCCGCGTGGCACCAACACGGGCGAGGTGATCGACGCCGCGGCGGCGGTCGGCGCCGCGACGGACTGGTCCGGGGAGGGCTGGTTCTGTCCGGGCCTGCAACAGCCCGACGGGAGCGGGGCCTTCACGCTCGGGTTCCGCGGAGGAGTGATGGTGGACTCGACCGCACAGCGCTACGGCAACGAGTGCCTGCCCTATGACCGGTTCGGGCGAGTGATGGCGCAGGCGCCGGAGCGCACGCCGTCGAGTCCACCATCACTCCTCCGCGGAACCCGAGCGTGAAGGCCCCGCTCCC
>JASLDK010000411.1 GCA_030145945.1 Nocardioides sp. | reverse complement strand
CTTCGCCAGCTCCGGGATGAGCTGGACCGCGGTCGCACCGGTGCCGATGATGCCGATCCGCTTGCCGGTCAGCTCGACGCTGTCGTCCCAGCGGGTCGTGTGCATGACCGTGCCTGCGAATTCCTCGACTCCCGCGATGTCGGGGAGCCTCGGCTGGGACAGGAAGCCCGTCGCGGTCAGCAGGAACCGGCCGCGGACGATCCCGCCACCCTCGACACTGACCTCCCACGCGGCAAGATCCTCATTCCACCGCGCGTCCTCGACGACCGCGCCGAAACGCATGTGCCGACGCAGGTCGTACTTGTCGGCGACGTGGGCGGCGTACCTCTTGAGCTCGGGGCCGGGTGCGAAAAGGCGGGACCAGTGCGGGTTGGGCTCGAACGAGTAGGAGTACGTCGCCGACGGGATGTCGACCGCCAGACCCGGATAGCGATTGACGTGCCAGGTGCCGCCGAGGTCGTCCTCGCGCTCCAGGATCACCAGGTCGTCGTACCCCTGACGGTGCAGCTCGATCGCCGCCCCCATCCCGCCGAAGCCGGCGCCGACGATGACGGCATCGTGGATGGCGTCGTGCAGGTGAGGACTGGTGGTCATCGGGAGTTCCTCTCGCCGGTGGAGTGTGTGGCGGCCTGGTGGAGGCGTTCGGCATAGCCAGCCCGCTGGGCGCTGTCGGTGCGCAGCGCCCGGTCGTCGCGCAGGACCTTGCGGACCCTGTCGAGCACACCGGTCGGCACCAGCGTGGTGCTGGCGGCGAGTGTCCCGACGTACCGAGGAACTGCGATCTCGGCCTCACGGGTCCGCACGGAGGTGACGACGGCGTCGGCGATCCGCTGGGGGCTGACCTTCGGGATCGGCCTCATGTCGAGGCCGGAGGCGAGGTCGGTGTCAACGGCCGATGGCAGGACCGCGGTGAGGGTGACCCCGTGGGGCGCCATCTCGAGACGGGTCGCTGCGGTGAGTCCGACGACGGCGAACTTGCTCGCGTTGTAGACGGCCAGTCCCGGGATCGGGAACTTGCCGGCCAGCGACGCGACGTTGACGACGTGCCCTCGGCCCCGCTCGACCATGCCGGGCAGGACCCGCCGCATGCCGTGGATGACGCCGTGGACGTTGACCTCCATCATCAGCCGGTCCAGTGCTGGATCCATGTCGAGGAAGGCGCCGTTGGGCATGATGCCGGCGTTGTTGACCAGCACGTCGACCGGTCCGTGCTCGCTCTCGGCCGCCGTCACGAACGCGTCGTACGACGACGGGTCGGCCACGTCGAGGGGGTGGGCGCGCGCGCCGGTCTCGTCGGCGGTGGCGCGGGCGAGGCCGAGGTCGAGGTCGCCGAAGGAGACTCGTGCACCGCGAGCGAGGAAGGCCTCGACGGTGGCCCTGCCGATGCCGCGGGCCCCACCGGTGACCACGACATGAGCGTCGTTGAGATCGATCTGTTGGTGTCGTGTCATCGCTTGGTCTCCAGTGTGGTCTCGTTCGTTGCGGTCCGGACCAGGTGCTGGGCACTGCGCGCGGCCTGCTCCCGCACGGCTTCCACCCGTGAGCCGTCCATGAAGTTCGGTCCCATCACGTCGAGGTCTGCCTGGCTCGGCTCGATCCGCCTGACCCGGGCGCCGGCGGCTTGGAGCATCGCGACCTCACGGTCGACCCGCTTGGTCATCGGGGTTCGCAGGAGGCGCTCGATGCGGTTGAGGCCGCGGGCAGGCGCGCCGGTGGCGCTCGACATCGGCGCCACGATGACGACCTCGTCGATGCCTCCTGCCTCGCCGTTGCGGGAGATGCGGGGGAGCAGCAGGTCGGCGGACGTGGGGGAGACGGCGCCGCCGTCGAGATAGTCGCGATCACCGATCCGGACAGGTGGGAACCATCCAGGGATCGCCCAGGAAGCTGCGATCGCCCGTCCCAGCGGTGCTTTCGGTGCATCCGCGCGGCCGAACGGGATGCGTTCGCGGGTGAGGGTGTCAGCAGCGGCCAGCAAGATGTCGGGATGTGGTGCCCAGCCGGTGGTCGGGTCGGCGAGGGTGTCGCCGAGGTCGACGAGCCACTGCGCATTGCCGCCACCGCGAGGCAGGAGTCCGGCGACGCCGGCCATCAGGTCGACGCGTCCCGTCAACGCGGCCTTGGCCATGCCGAGTCCGGGCAGCGCCGGGCGGGGGAGCCCCGGGAACCGGCCCGGTGCCCGGGGCGAGGACAGGTGGGCGGCGACCAGTCTGTGGCTCCCGTCATGGATGTGGGCAGCCGCCACGCCCGAGCCCAGCAGCGCGACGAGCTCAGCGCCGGCCGATGTACCGACGAGGACGTCGGCCGTGCGCGGGTCCCAGCCCTGCGCCTCCAGCTCGGAGAGAACCGCTGCGGTCCACGCGAACCCCAACGTGCCGCCGCAACCAATGACCAGCGCCCGCCCCATGCGGCCTCCCCGGATCCAGAACGGAATGGAATGTCAGTTCCGGAACGTATCGTCAGATCCGCTGTTCTGCAATAGGCTCCCGAGACATGACGGCGATCACCGACGGTGTGTCCACCCAGGCGGCGTCACGCCTGGAGCGTCGCAAGGCCGAGACCCGCCGCGAGATCATCGATGCGGCGTTCACCTGTTTCGCCGAGCAGGGCTATCACGCGACGGGCATCGCGGACATTGCTGCTCGACTCGGGATCGGCCACGGCACCTTCTACCGCTACTTCGAGAACAAGCGGGACATCGTCGAGCACGTCATCGATGACCTGATCGGCCGGATCGTGGCCGCGCTCGCCGACGAGAACGCACCCGATGCGGTCGCCAATCTCGAGGACTACCGCGCCCAGTCGGCCCGGATCGGTACGGCGCTCGCACGGATCTTCAGCGCGGACCCCCGGATGCCGCAGCTCCTGATCTCGGCAGCAGGCATCGACGACGCGATGCGGGAGCGGATGGTCGAGCTCTTCGACGCCACCACCCCACTCACCGCTGCCTATCTCGAGCACGGCGTCCGGCTCGGCTACCTGCGTGCCGACCTCGACGTCGAACCGACCGCCCAGGCCATCAACGGCATGATCCTCGGCTCGGTCCTCGCCGCCCTCCGCGACCCGACCCCCGAGCGGCAGGACCGGCTCAGCGCTGCCATCCGGGCCGTCATGTACGACGGCATCGCCGCGCGCTGAGGTGGTTCAGGCCCCGCGTCGTGCGGAGCGGCGCTGGGCGTCCATGTGTGCCTGGCGCAGGAGGTCTGCTGCCAAGGCGCTGGTGCGGGTGTTCGGGTTGATGATCGACACCCAGCCCTGGGTGCGGTACACCGGGTGCGGAAGGACCACATCGGTGGCTGCGTAGTCCCATGCTGTCGACCCTGACCGGGGCTCCTCGCCCGTCAGTTCGGTGAACCTCTCGGTGCCGACATGGATGTTCAACCGCCAGCGGTCGGGGTCATCGAGCTCGGAGGAGGAGTCGTCCGGATAGTTCTTCGTCACGATCGTGGCGTAGGGCTGTTCGCGTGCCGGCACCTGCCCGTCGGGCGCGTAGTAGAAGAAGTGGTCACCCCACGCGATCTCCGGAAACGCGCTGCCTTCCTCGGGGGCGAGTTCGAGTGTGCCGTCGAAGGATCGGATTGTTTGGACGATCTGGTTCATACTCACGGTTCAAGTGTGGGCTTGAAGTCCTAGTGGAGGGTTGGATGGTGGCGAATGCCGTTGCGGAGAGGATGTCGACGTCCGCTGTGGCTGCCGCGACCGGATACTCCGTCCAACAGGTGCGTGATCTCGAGGCTGAGGGCGTCATCCCAGCCGCGGTCAGATCCGCGAACGGGTATCGCCGCTTCTCCGTCGAGCACGTCTGCGGCCTGAACGCCTACCGTGATCTCGCCGTTGCGGTCGGTCCAGTCGAGGCACGCCGGGCACTGCGCGACGTCCGCTCCTGCCCGCCGGACGAAGCTGCGGCACTGATCGGTGGGTTCCACACCCGGCTCAATGCAGAGCGTGCCCACGTGCTGTGGGCGCGGTCCGCGCTAGAATCGATCAGCTCGGAGGTGGCGACCGACGCCGCGCCCATCGAAGCCGACTCGATGACGATCTCCGAGCTCGCTCAGGCGCTGGGGGTCAGACCCTCGACCCTTCGCTTCTGGGAGTCGTGCGGACTGGTGACACCCGAGAGAGTGGTGACGCGATCGGGTACGGCGCGCAGTTACCCCGTCGCTGCGATCCGCGAAGCCCGCATCACAGCCGCACTCCGTGCCGGCGGCTATCGCATTCCGGACGTGCAGAAGGCGATGACCGCTCTCCGCGATCTCCACGACCCCAGCGACTCGCTCGTCGCTCTCGACGCGCGGATCCAGAGCATCGCCCAGCGACAACTCGCCCTGCTGCGCGCCGGATCCTTGGTGGCCGAGATCATCGAGAAGACCTACGAGGCGAGGTTGCCCTCGGGCATGGAACAGTCGTAGGGATCGAACCGCGGTGCGGACAGGTCGACCGGCTGACTGTCGCTGGTGACTGTGTTGCCGGTGACTTGTCGGGTTCCGGTCGCGTCAACCAGGTAGTGGGCTCCGTAGGGATCTCGCCAGATCACGATCCCGGGGAAGGGATGTCGTACTTCCCACCCGCGGCCGTTCTCATGGTGGTGGGTCTTGATGCGGTGGTGGGTTCTGGTGAGGGGTGCGAGGTTCCCGACCGAAGTTGCACCGCCCTGCGCGTGCGGGATGGCGTGGTCGAGGTCCATCCGCCGCGACAGCGAGGACGCGTAGGGGAACACGTCCCCGGGATGCAGCACTTGCACGGCGGTGCGGTGTCGGGCGGGGATCTCGTAGGCATCCACCGGCGCCAACCCTGTGGGGTCGAGCACGGGCGTGATCTTCACGTTGGGTGCGTTGACCAGGTCGATGCCACCGGGGCCGGCGGCGAGGGTGCCGGCGAGCAGGCGTCGGACCCAGGTGGTGGTGACGGGGCCGTTGCCCTCGAGCCTTGCGATCGGGGACTCGCCATAGAGGTGGAGGTAGAGCACCACCCGCGGTGCAGCGGGGCCCACGTCGGGGTCGAGGTGGGCATCGGGGTTCGCCAACAAGCTCAGGGCGTGGACGCGTCGCTCGTCGAGACAGGTGTCGGGGAACCGTTCCTTCAATTGTTCGGCGAGGAAGGCGATGGCGGCGTCGATGGTCTCGACCGTCGGGGCATCGGCCTTCACGATGAGGGTGGCGTTGCCGTGCTTGTTGACCCGGGACTTGCGGACGCTGCGTTCCAGGGCGGCTTGCTTCTCGCGGGCGGCGGCGAGCTCGGGGGCTGCGGCGGCGACCTTGCCCTCCACCAATGCTTCGAATCGTGCCCACGCGAGCCTGCCGTCCGCGGCGTCGACGACCTCCCCGTCGACCCAGCCGGCTTCCTGGTCGGTGAGGTCGCGGGTGGCGTCGGCGACATGGCGGGCGTGGGCGACCCGGACGGTCCCGGCATCGATCCCGGCCCGCAGTTTGGGGAGGCGGAGGGTGAGGTCGACCGCGTCGGCGATCAACCGACGTGCCCCATGAGGACTGGTTTGGATCCGGGCACCGAACGCGGCCGCGGCGTGTTCGGTGATCTTCGGTGTCCCGGCCGCACCCGCAGGCTTCGCCCGATCCCTCCCGCGTTTGTCCGTCGCCGGTAGGGAGTCGGGGTGGTGCAGCACCGCCCACTGGTAGGCCGCGGTGAGGATGTCGCGCTCAGCAGCCAACCGGTCGACGTGGCGGGACTCGACGAACGACAACACGTCCGCAGCAGCCATCGCCGCCACGTCCATCCCGTCTGCATCGAGTCCCGAAACCCTCATGAGCCCATGACATCAGGACCCTCCGACACAAACCCGCCTGTCGCTATGGCCGCATCGGATCAGGCGGAAGGTCCTTCTCCGTCAAGGACAAACAGTGCGGGCTGATCTTTCCTGGGTAGTAGCTGAAGCCCTCCGGCGCCTCGACCAATTGGTCCGAGGAAATGCCGTCGATGCGCCATACGTCGACCGGTCCGCCCGTGTTGTTGATCCGGACGAAGAAGTCGACTTCACCGGGTATCGCCAGAAAACACCCCTCGACCTCCGGTGTCGGACTGCCGGCGATGCCGACGGCAAGTCCCATACGGCTCCAGTCGAGCCCGAAGGCTTGGATGGACGACCGGTTGAGGGTTGAGGACACGTGGAAGTACGGCACTTCTACAACCTAGTGATCAACTGTCACGCGGTCTCTGAGATCAGTCGCCTGTGCCCGTCCCCCCATCGCTCCCGATGCGGAGCCCGCACACGTGAGGCTGGATCAGTCCCCGATGATCGGGTGGTTCGCGGCCGGACCGGCCGGGACCAGGCGCGGGCCCTCAGGGCCGAATGCGTCCGCGGGCTCCGGGAAGATCCGCAACGCCCCGAGATAGAGCACAGCCGCGAGACCCAGGCTGATCGGGATGCTCAAGTCGATCCCGTTGGCGTGGTTGCCCAGCCACCCGACGAACTGCCCGGGCAGGTTGACGAACATCAGGCCGACGCCGGCAGACACCAGCCAGGCGCCCATCGCGCGCCAGTTCCAGCCGTGCGCGAACCAGTAGCGACCGCCACGCTGGCGCCGGTTGAAGACCTGCAGGGAGTCGGAGTCGTACCAGCCGCGACGGGTGTACCAGCCGATCATCATCACGACCATCCACGGCGCGGTGCACACGACGATGAGGACGGCGAAGGTGCTGATGCTGGTGACCACGTCGATGGCGAACCGGCCGACGAAGATGAACGCGATGGCGAAGACGCCGATGAACGCCGTGGCCTGAACGCGGGTGAATCGCGGGAACACACTCGAGAAGTCGAGTCCGGTGCCGTAGAGGGCCGTCGTACCTGTCGAAAGTCCTCCGATCACGGCGATCAGACACACCGGCAGCATGAACCAGCCGGGGGAGACAGCGAGCAGTCCACCGGAATAGCTGCCAGCAGCGAACAGGTCGGGTTGCTCGGTCGCGACGATGGTTGCGGTGGTGAGGCCGAACGCGAACGGCACCAGGGTCGCGAGTTGGGCGCCGAAGGCGGCGCCCATCAGTTTGCGGGCCGGGGTCTCGCGCGGGATGTAGCGCGACCAGTCCCCGAGGAAGGCGCCGAAGGAAACAGGGTTCGACATCACGATCAGGACCGCGCCGACAAAGGCCGGCCAGAACATGTCACCCGTGGCGGTGCCGGCGTACCCCGCATCGAAGTCCCCGGCGAACGCGATGATGCCGAGCACGAAGAGCACGGTCGTAGCGATGACGGCGACCTTGTTGACCAGGAGCATGAAACGGAAGCCATAGATGCAAACGGCGAGAACCAGTACGGCGAACAGGCCGTAGCCGAACGCCAGGCTGACGTCGTTCTCGGGGATCTTGATCGCCCGGTGCGCGGCGCCGATCAGCATGTCGCCCGACGACCAGACCGAGATCGAGAAGAACGCGAGCGCGGTCAGCAGTGACAGGAACGAACCGACGACCCGGCCGTGCACGCCCAGGTGGGCCGACGACGAGACGGCGTTGTTGGTGCCGTTGCGGGCACCGAACAGGGCCATCGGCGCGAGCAGTGCGGCGCCGATCAGCAGACCGATCAGGATCGACGCGACGCCCTGCCAGAAGGACAGTCCGAACACGATCGGGAACGTGCCGAGCACGACGGTCGCGAAGGTGTTCGCGCCGCCGAAGATCAGCCGGAACAGGTCCAGCGGTGAGGCCGAGCGCTCGTCGTCGGGGATCGGCGCGATGCCGTTGACCTCGACCGTGGTCGCGGAAGGGGGCGCGGTCGGCGTCATGCTTGCGGCGCCGGCAGGCGTGGGTTCGTCGGTTCCGGTGCTCATCGGGGCCTCACTCGGGGATGGTCGAAAGGTGCTCGTGGACGGCAAGGAGACCGTCGGGGCCGTCAACGAACACGATCGTCTCGCGTTCGACGTACGACTCCTCCGGTGCGCTGGTCGCCGGGCGGACCGTCGTACGGACGGTGTGGGTGAAGATCGCGGTCTCCCCGAGGAGCTGGACCCTGCGATCGGTGCTGACGCAGTCGAGGACCCGCCAGCCGTCGGCCAGCCACGACGCCCAGATCGCCTCGTAGGCGGCCCGGTCGTCGAGGCGGGACTTCTCGGTGTGGAAGCAGAAGGTCGCGTCGGGCCGGAAGGAGCCGAAGTACGCCGCTGTGTCGGTCGCTGCGAACGCGGCCACCAAGCGGTCGGCCGCGGCGAGGACGGTGGTCTCGGTCAGGGCATCGGACACGGTTCCTCCTGGAGCCA
>JASLDK010000319.1 GCA_030145945.1 Nocardioides sp. | reverse complement strand
GGTACGCCGCGAGCACCGAAGCGTCCGTCACGGCACGCGACGCCTGGCCGCCGTACATCAGTTGCCTCAGCCCGTCGACGGCATAGCTCATCGGCAACAGGTGGTGCAGCCAGTGCAAGGGCTCGGGGATCGTCTGCCACGGGAACGTGCCGCCCGCGGTGATCAGCTGCAGGACCATCAGCACCAGCGCCAGGAACTGGCCGGGGGTGCCGAGCAGCGCGTTCATCAGGTGCACGATCGCGACGAAGGTGACCGAGATCAGCATCATGAACAACCAGGTCCGGACCCCGTCGACGATCCCGACGTCGAGCGAGGTGGCGACCACGATGAACGCCAGGGTCATCTGGGCGGCGCCGATCAGGGCAGGCGGGAGCCAGCCGCCGATGGCGACCGACAGGGAGCGCTGATCGGCGGCGAGCGCTCGGTTGGACAACGGCCGCACGAGCAGGAACAGCACGTAGCCGCCGATCCATGCCGCCAGGGCGAGGAAGAACGGCGCCAGGCCGGCGCCGTAGTTGCGCGCTGCCGCCTTGCTCCTGGCCTGGACGTCGATGGGGTTGGCCACCGTCTCCGCGATCCGGTCCCGGGTCTTGCCACTCGTGTCGGGAACCTGCGCGACGCCGTCGGCCAGACCGTCGTGCAACTGGCCAGCACCAGCGGTCAGCTGCTTGAGTCCACCGCGCAGCTGAAGCGTGCCGTCGTGCAGCGTGCCGCTCCCGGACGCCAGAGCGGCGGCACCGGTGTCGAGCTTGCCGGCGCCGTCCCGTGCCTGCTTGATGCCGTCGACCAGGGCAGGCGACGCGTTGGCCAACGCGGCAGCGCCGTTGGCGACCTGGTCGGCGCCGTCGGCGAGCTTGTTGAGCTGCTGGCGCACGCCCCCGACCTTGTCGTCGGCCGCGTGCACGCGGCCTCCGACCCGGTCGTAGACCGTGAGCAACTTGTCCTGTGCTGACGCGTCGATGCCCAGTTGGTTCATCTGGGCGACGAGATCGGCGCGCCCGCCGTCGTACGCCGTGCGGGCGGAGTGGACGGCGTCCGCGACCTTGTTGCCGGCGTTCGCGACCTTCTGGTCTCCGTCGGCGACCTGCCGTGCACCGTTCGCGAGCTGGCGCGACTGGCTCGGCAGCGTCCGGGTCTTGTCGGCCAGCGTGGTGAGACCGTCGTGGAGGGTCGTCGTACCGTCGGCGAGCTTGCGGGCGCCGCCCTCGAGCTCGGCGCTTCCCTTGACCAGCTGACCAGCGCCCTTGCGGGCGGTGCGTGCTCCGTCCTGCAACTGCTGCGCGCCGTCGGCGCCCTTGACGAGACCGTCGCGGACATCGGCGATGCCGAGCAGGAAGGTGTTGACGGCCTCCTTGGAGACCTTCTCCGCGATGGCTGCGCGGACCTTCGTCGCGACCGTGTTGGCGATCGTCGTCGACAGGTAGGAGTTGGCGTCGTTGGTGAGCATCGTGATCCGCGCCTGCTCCGGATCCGCCCCTCCCGCGCTGGTCAGGGCAGCGGAGAAGTCGCGCGGGATGATCAGCGCGAAGTCGTAGGTGCCGGCGTCGACGCCGGTGCGCGCAGCCGCGCGACTGACCTCGTGCCAACCGAAGTCACCCGACTCGAGCAACTGGTCCGCCACCTGACGCCCGGCCTCCAGAGGCTCGCCGTCCATGCCGGCGGCTCCCGCGTCCTCGACCACCAATGCAGTCGGGACCCGATCCAGTGCCGAATAGGGATCGTGGTTGGCGTAGAGGTAGAGGCCCGCATAGATGGTCGGGACGGTCACCAGCGCGAGCACGGTGAGGCGTCCCATCCGGATGCTGAGGATCCGCGACAGCTCGGCCCAGGCGATGCGCAGCGATGTCACTGGACGCCCTCCTCGACCAGTGCGGTCTCGACCGGGGCTGTGCGGTCGGTCTGACGAACGCCCCCGATGACGGCGACCCGCGCGGAGTGGCCGGAGAGCTCGACCGCTTCACTGACCGTCACCAGCACCCCGAGGCCCCGCTCGGCGAGACCGCTGGCGACCGGCCACCACTCCCGCGCGTGCAGTCCATGCCGATCCGGCGAGACCACGACGGCGTACTGAACGCCACGTCGGGCTGTCGCCAGCTCAGTCAGCGAACGCAACCGATCCATCGGGGCGACGTCCTCCATCCGCACCTTCGGACTGGTGCTGAGTCCGCGGTCGCGCAGCCAGTCCGTGACGGCACGGATCCCAGCAGGCAGGCCTGCGAGCGCGAGTTCCTCGGAGACGACGACGCGGAACGGCACGGTGTCATCCGGCTCCGTGACACCGGGTACGTCGACCAGGGACACCACCCGCTGACGTGGCGCGGCCGCAGGGTCAGCGCCCAACAGCACGTTGCCGCTGGTCAGCGCGAGGCGGCCAGCCAGAGCCAGCGCCAGCGCGACGTTCCCGTGGCCTGGCTTCCCCACCGCGATGGTCACCTCGCCCGGCACCACCTCGACCGAGGTGGGTTCGAGCAGACCTTCCACGGCGCCGTCCGTCATCAGCAGACTCGTCATGGTGGACAGTCTGCCGTGACACGACCTAGAGACCCTTTTCGTCCTCGACCATGGAGGTCAGGATGCGACGCGCGCGCACTGCGGCCCGATCGGCCTTGACATTGAAGGTCCGTCGCGGCGCGGTGTCCGCGTCGAGGACCCGTTGCACCGTCTCGAGGACGGCGATGTCGCGATCGGCCATCTCGTGGAAGACAGCGGCGAGCCGAGCTCCCACGTCGGGCGAGACCGCGTCTCCACGCCACGAGATCTGCAGGAAGACGTGCGTCACCCCAGCTGATCGGGGCGTGAAACCGTGGGTGCGGACGAGCTCCAGCTCCGGGCCGCCGGGACCGGCGATCGTGTAGGTCTGCTTGTGCAGTCCGGGCGTGACGAAGGTGCCTGTCTCCGTGCGCCCGAACGCCTCCGCACTGTCGATCCCCGAGACCTGGGCCTCCCACGACGCCAAGGGCGCCGTCGGCAGTTCGCGCCGGTAGGACACCGAGACCTCCGACACCTCCACCTCCTCGAGAGGCGGCAACGCCTCGATCCCCGGAGGCACCATCTCCGGATGCATCGCGAACACGTTGGTCAGGTCGAGGTAGTGCTCGTGCAAGAGCGCCAGACCGGCGGCCACCTCACGCCGCTCCCCCACGCTGCTCCAGCCGTCGCCCTGGAGCCATGGTGTCGCGGGAGGCGGACGAAGACGCTCGCTGCCGGGCGTCCCGGTCCACGCCCAGACGAACGGCCCGCGTTCGACGATCGGGAACGCGCGGACCTGCGCGCCGGCCGGTGGGGCTTCCTGGGACGGGATGTCCACGCAACGGCCGGAGGAGTCATAGGTGCAGCCGTGGTAGCCGCAGACGACGAGGTCGTCCTCGCGGTGCCCCGCCGACAGCGGATAGGGGCGGTGGGCGCAGCGATCCTCGAGTGCTGCGATGGATCCGTCGGAGAGGCGGAAGAGCACGATCTGGGTGTCGACGACCTGGCGCGCGAGGAAGCCGTCGCCGACGTCATCCATCTCGGCGCGGGTGGCGACGACGTACCAACAGTCCTTGGGATACGTCATACGTCCAGCACCAACTTCTTCGACAGGGATCGGGAGACGCAGAGCATCATCGTGTCGTTGCGCGCCCGCTCCGCCTTCGACAGGATCGAGTCTCGGTGATCAGGGGTGCCCTCCACCACGTCAGCCTCGCAGGTGCCGCAGAT
>JASLDK010000261.1 GCA_030145945.1 Nocardioides sp. | reverse complement strand
GGCGGCCGCCGCAGAGGTGATCAGCCACGGCGGCTCCGCCCGCTGCACCGTCGGCGGTCGCGACGAGGTGGCTGCCCTGTCCCGGGCCGTCGACGACATGGCCGACGCGCTCGAGCGAAGGTTCCACGTGGAACGAGCCTTCTCCGCCGACGTGGCTCACGAGCTGCGGACACCGGTCGCCGCACTGGTCAGCGCCAGCGAGCTGCTGCCGCCCGGCGAAGCCACCGACCTCGCCCGCGGCCTGGTGGCCCGGCTACGCCGCCTCGTCGAGGACCTGCTCGAGGTCGCTCGCCTCGACAGCGCAGTCGAGGACATCACCCTGACCGTCCACCGACTCGGGTCACTGGTCCCCGGCGCCACCGTGCTCCGCGACGCCGACGTGCTGGTCGATCCTCGACGCGTGGAGAGGATCGTGACCAACCTGGTTGCCAACGCCGAGGTGCACGGTGGCGGTCTGCGGGACCTGTACGTCGACGGGCCCCAGGTCGTCGTACGCGATGGGGGACCGGGCTTCCCCAGCGACGTGCTGTCGGCGGGAGCGATCCGTTTCCACAGCACCGGCCCGGGCACGGGCCTCGGACTCACCATCGTGCACGGCCAGGCGCGGGCTCTCGGCGCGACCGTGACGATGGCGAATCCGGAGCCCGGCGGCGCCGAGGTCGTGGTGGCCTTTCAGGAACCAGGGCCCATCTCCGGGTCGATCGGGTCGACCGTCCGCAGCGGATAGGTCTGCACGGACTCCATGCCCGCCGGGACCTTCCCCTGGACGGTGATCGTGATCTTCCCGTAGGTCGCCGACGCCTCGCCCTCGACGATGTCGGACACCACGACCTTCGCCGGGACGCTGACATCGGTCCCCTCGGCACAACTCGGCTCACAGTTGTTGGCGACCATCGTCCCGGTCGCCGTCGCCTCGTCCGCCCCCCAGTCACTCCATGCCAGGTCGGTCAGGCTCTGGTTGCCGTCGGCGCAGGCGACCGTGACCGACGCCGGGCTGGCCACCGGCTCACCGACGCAGTCGAGGATGTAGGTGACCGCGGCCCGCGCGGCGACCGCCGGATCGGTGGTGCTGGACTTTCCGGAGCCCGCTCCCGGGGTCGCCTTCACAGGAGCCGGATCGTCGACTCCGCAGGCCGTCAGGCCCCCGAGGGACAGGAGCAGTGCCACCCCGGCAAGGGAGGCGGTACGACGTGTGGGGGAGATCTTCATGGGTTTCCGTTCTGCTGCTCGGCCGGTGGATCTCACCGGTGGCAGCAGCCTTTCCGGTCAGCCTCACACGAGGTCGGCACGAAGGTCACAGCAGCCTCACAGTTCTCCGGGTCGAGTTACCGATATATCGGTATGTCGCTAAGTCGTCATGTCGACAAATCCCCACGGCCGGCGAGCGGCCGGAGGTTTGCCTGCGTCGACCGACGACCATGATGACCAGGTGCTGCTCCGAACGTCGATCGCCGCCCTGGCGGGCACCATCGGCCTGGCCCTCACCGCCGGCTGCTCGGCGGAGGGGTCAGGTGGCCTGCTCGGTACGCCGACCGAGGTCGGCCCGCCGCCTCCCCCGAGCCTGGGTGAGGGACCGCTTCGTCAGATCGCCACCCACGGCATGACCGCACGGGACTCCACCCTCTCCGACCTGAGCACCGACGGCGTCCTCGAGACCGACGACATGATCGTCGTCCTCACCCAGCCCGACAACAGCCTGGCCGCCTATGCCCGCGACACCGGCCGTGAGGTCTGGCGGGTGGTCCTTCCCAGGGACGAGACGACCGACCAGGGCGCCTGCTTCGGTCCGCGACGGTCGGCGCCCGACCATGTCACCGTCTTCATCGGCACCGGTTGCCCCCTGATGATGACCTATGACCTCGCCACGGGTGCGCTCGAGGGCAAGGAGACCGTCTACGACAAATACATCATGGCGGACGGCACCACTCAGACCGATCCGAGCCCTGATGCCTACTTCCCGGTCGAGGGCGACGTCCAGGGCGCGGTCGAGCTCGACGGACGCGTCTGGTTCCTCACCCGGGACTTCCTCGGGTACGTCGACGACGACGGCAAGCCGGTGCGAACCCTCGAACCCGCCCAACTCGGCATCGGGGGCGAACTGAGCGACCACGTCTACGGCACCGCCCTGGGGGCCCGACCGGAGGACCACCAGGTCGTGGTCGGCATGTTGCACAGCAAGGCGAGCCAGGAGGTCAGCGACCGTCAGTGGCGCGGGATCACCATCGTCGACCCGGCCGCCGGCAAGAACGACCCCGACCTCCGTGCGAAGGCGCCGACCGCCACGCCCGCCTGGTTCCTCGACGAGACCGACGGGAGCAGCCTGGGCATCACCGACCTGGCGCCGAGGAAGGCGCCGATCCTGCTGCGCACCGAGGATCCCGGCACGCCGCTCGCCGTCGGCCTCACGGGCAAGCGGGTCGGACTGACCCGGGTGGACGCCACCACCGGGCAGGCGACCGGTGTTGCCGTCGTACCCAAGGATCGCGGCACGTCCGTGACCGACAGCGGCACCATCGATCGGCCCGAGATCGCGTGGGCGGACGGCGTGCTGTTCACGAGTTCGGGAGCCGCGGGCTCCTCGCCGTTCCGGCGCTGGGGGATCGACGCCTACGACCTGACGACCGGGACCGAGCGGTGGCACGTCGAGCTGCCCTCACCCCCTGGCCTGGCCAAGGGCGACACGTTCTATCTCCGCGACCTCCAGTTGGCGGCCGACGGATCGCTGTACGCCGTGACCGGTGACGGGTTCGTGGCGCCGACGCTGCGGCGGGTGAATCCGGCCACGGGAGAACTCACCGGCACGTGGGACCTTCCGAAGGAGCTCAGCGACCGGGAGTACGACTTCGTCGTCGCCGGCGACATCGTCATCGCGCTGTCGAACTCCCCGTACGACGAGATGCCGTCGATGGTGATGCTCTCGACCAACGACGACCTGGCACCGAGTCCCTCAGACGCGTCCACGCCCACCGGGACCACCAGCCCGAGTCCCTGACCTCCGGCCTGCAGACACCCAGCCACCCGCATGTTCCACGTGAAACCGCGGGCCGAGCGGAGCGAGCGCCCGGGTGGCGAGCATGACGGCCGCCACGCTCACGCCATCAGGACAGCCTCAGATCGGCCGATCGTTCCGGTTCCGAGGGTCGATCAGGTCGACGATCCGCTGGAGGTCGCCGGTGTTGGCGAACTCGATGCTGATCTTCCCCTTGGCCTTGCCCAGGTCGATCTTCACCCGCGTCTCCAACCGATCACCCAGCCGCTCGGAGAGCTCGGCGAGGCCGGGAGCCTTCGGCTTGGCCCGACGGGGCCGAGGTGCCGCATCACCCGTGCCGTCGCCGATGGCGACGATCTCTTCGAGGCCGCGCACGGAGATGCCCTCGGCGACGACCCGTTGCGCGAGCTTGTCCTGCTGCTCGGCGTCGCCGACGCCCAACAGGGCCCGGGCGTGGCCGGCGGACAGGACTCCGGCGGCGACCCGACGCTGGACCGCGGGGGAGAGCTTGAGCAGACGCAGGGTGTTGCTGATCTGGGGCCGCGAGCGACCGATCCGCTGGGCGAGCTCGTCGTGCGTGCAGGAGAAGTCCTCGAGCAGCTGCTGGTAGGCCGCTGCCTCCTCGAGCGGGTTGAGGTTGCTGCGGTGCAGGTTCTCCAGCAGCGCGTCGCGGAGCATGTCCGTGTCGTCGGTCTCGCGCACGATCGCGGGGATCGTGGTGAGCCCGGCTGCCTGAGTGGCGCGCCAACGGCGCTCACCCATGACCAGTTCATAGGCATCCACGCCGGTCTTGCGGACGACGACGGGCTGGAGGAGCCCGATCTCCTTGATCGAGTGGACGAGTTCGGCCATCGCCTCCTCGTCGAAGACGGTCCGAGGGTTGACCGCGTTGGGCGCGATCTGGCCGACGGGCAGTTCGGCGAAGTAGGCGCCGTCAATGGGCGTCAAAGCCGAATCCGGGCTCTGAGCGCCGTTCGTCGCATCGGTGGACCCTGGGTCCACTGATGCGCTGGAAGTCGCTCCAGCGGCAATGTCCACATCGTGAACTACATCGTTGACATTCGTGCTCTGGGTCCCGCCTGCAGCGGGTGCCGGAGGCGCGGTCGGGATCAGCGATCCCAGACCCCGTCCGAGGCCACGACGAGGAGGAGTCGGACCGGCCATCAGAGTGCTCCTCGCACGACGATCTCCCGCGCAGCCTCGAGATAGCTGAGCGCCCCGGGGGAGCCCGGGTCATAGGTCATCACGGTCTGACCGTACGACGGTGCTTCGGAGACGCGCACGGACCGCGATCCCGCGGTCCGTGCG
>JASLDK010000045.1 GCA_030145945.1 Nocardioides sp. | reverse complement strand
TTCTGCGTTGGCTCTGCCTGTCGGACGGGTGCCGTGCTAACAACTGGACGCGCGGCCCCGTGGCGGGTGTGATGAAGACGTACCATTACCCACGCTGGCAGTTCAGCAATGCATCACAAGACATCCGCGAGCTCTGCTGCTGGGCGCTCGACCTCGTCGACATCCCGTGGCGGCAGTCCAACAAGCGGGTGATCAGTGTGTCCCGGCGCGAGGCGGTGGCACGGCTCGACGCGCTGATCGGGTTGAAGGCCTGATCTCGGCCAAGCCGTCAGCGCCGTCGGTACGCCGGGGCGACCTCGTTGATGGCATCGCCCATGCGGTGCACCCGGAGCGCATTGGTGGAGCCGGGGATGCCCGGCGGAGAGCCCGCGACGATGACGACGCGGTCGCCCTCCTTGACCCGGCCGATCTTCAACAACTCCTCGTCGACCTGGCGGACCATCTCGTCGGTGTGCTCGACGGTCGAGGTCTGGAAGGCCTCGACGCCCCAACTGACGGCGAGCTGGGATCGGCAACGCGCCTCAGGGGTGAAGGCAAGCACCGGGATCGAGCTGCGCAGCCGCGCCAACCGTCGTGCGGAATCACCCGACTGCGTGAATGCGACGACGTACTTCGCTCCGACCCGGATGGCGACCTCCTCGGCCGCCTTGGTGATCACGCCGCTGGTGGTGTGCGGGTCCCACTCGATCCGGCCGAACCGGCTGAAGCTCTCGTCGACCAGCGCGTGCTCCTCGGTGGCGGCGATGATCCGGGCCATCGTCTCGACGGTGTGCACGGGGTGCTCCCCCACGCTGGTCTCGCCGGACAGCATCACCGCGTCAGCGCCGTCGAGGACGGCGTTCGCGACGTCGCTGGCCTCGGCGCGGGTGGGCGCAGGGTTCGCGACCATCGACTCGAGCATCTGGGTGGCGACGATGACCGGCTTCGCGTTGCTGCGCGCGGCGACGATGATCTTCTTCTGGAGGAACGGGACCTCCTCCAGCGGACACTCCACACCGAGGTCGCCTCGGGCGACCATGAACGCGTCGAAGGCCTTCACGATCTCGTCGAGGTTCTCGATCGCCTGGGGCTTCTCGATCTTCGCGATGATCGGGACGTGGATGTCCACCTCACGCATGATGGCGCGCACGTCCTCGGCGTCCTGCGCATTGCGGACGAAGCTGAGGGCGATGAAGTCGACACCGAGCCGCAGGGCGAAGCGCAGGTCGTCAGTGTCCTTGTCCGACAACGCGGGCACCGACACGGCGACGCCGGGCAGGTTGATGCCCTTGTTGTCGCTGACCTTGCCGCCGACGAGCACCTCGGTGACGACGTCGGTGCCGTCGACCACCTCGACCACGCGTAGACGGACCTTGCCGTCGTCGATCAGGAGCGGGTCGCCGGGCGCGACGTCGCCGGGCAGTCCCTTGTATGTCGTACCGCTGATCTCGCCGTTGCCATCGACGTCACGCGTGGTGATCGTCCAACGTTGGCCGCGCTCGAGAACGACAGGGCCACCAGAGAATCGTTCGAGGCGGATCTTCGGCCCCTGCAGGTCGGCGAGGATGCCGACGCCATGCCCGGACGCGTCCGAGGCCTGCCGCACGAGGCGGTAGGCCTCGGCGTGCTGCTCGTGGCTGCCGTGACTCATGTTGAGTCGGGCGACGTCCATGCCGGCGTCGACCAGCTCTCGGATCCGTCGCTCGGAACTGGTGGCCGGGCCGAGGGTGCACACGATCTTGGCTCTTCGCACGATCCAACCCTATCGGTGCGTTCTGGCTGGAAAAAGTCGGATCGACGCAAACTTCGGATGAAGTCTGCGCCGATCCACTTCGTCGTACTCGACGTCAGACCACCAGCGGTCTCTCCGTCGGCTTGATCGGAGCAGGCAACTCGGTGCTGCCGGTGAGGAAGGTGTCCACACCTGCGGCAGCCGCGCGCCCCTCGGCGATCGCCCACACGATCAGCGACTGACCACGACCGGCATCGCCAGCAACGAAGACGCCGTCGACACTGGTCGCATAGGAGTCATCGCGCTTGATGTTTCCGCGCTCGTCCAGCTCGACGCCGAGTTGCTCGACGAGACCACCCTGCTCCGGACCCAGGAAGCCCATCGCGAACAGGACGAGGTCGGCCGGGATCTCCCGCTCCGTGCCCTCGTGCTCGACGAGTCTGCCGGCCTCGAAGGACACCTCGACCAGGCGCAGGGCGCGGACCTTGCCGTCCTCGTCGCCGAGGAACTCCTTGGTCGAGACGGCATAGACCCTCTCGCCGCCCTCCTCGTGGGCGGAGGAGACCCGATAGATCATCGGGTACGTCGGCCAGGGCTGTCCGGACGGACGGTCCTCGGTCGGCTGGGGCATGATCTCGAGCTGGGTGATCGAGGCAGCGCCCTGTCGGATCGACGTACCGAGGCAGTCGGCCCCGGTGTCGCCACCGCCGATGATGACGACGTGCTTGCCGTCGGCACGGATCTGGTCCTCGCCGGGTGACAAGTCCTCCCCCAGCGCGACGCGATTGGCTTGGGGCAGGAACTCCATCGCCTGGTGGATGCCCTTGAGCTCACGACCCTGGATCGGCAGGTCCCGCGGAACCGTGGAGCCGATCGCGAGCACGACAGCGTCGAACCGGTTCCGGAGTGCGTCACCGGTGAGCTTGCCGGTGCCGACCTCCACGCCGGAGCGGAACACCGTGCCCTCACGCCGCATCTGGTCGAGGCGACGCTCGACGTGCTTCTTCTCCATCTTGAACTCGGGGATGCCGTAGCGCAGCAGTCCACCGGGCTGGTCGGCCCGTTCGTAGACGGCCACGGTGTGGCCGGCACGGGTCAGCTGCTGGGCAGCGGCGAGTCCGGCAGGTCCGGAGCCGATGACCGCGACGGTCTTGCCGGTCAGCCACTCGGGCGGACGTGGACGCACGAAGCCCGACTCGTAGGCCCGGTCGATGATCGAGACCTCGATGTTCTTGATCGTCACCGCGGGCTGGTTGATGCCGAGCACGCACGCCGTCTCACAGGGAGCCGGGCAGAGGCGACCGGTGAACTCCGGGAAGTTGTTGGTCGCGTGCAGCCGCTCGATCGCACCGTCCCAGTCATCACGCCAGACCAGGTCGTTCCACTCGGGGATGATGTTGCCCAGCGGACAACCCGAGTGACAGAACGGGATGCCGCAGTCCATGCAACGGCTGGCCTGGACGTTGATGATCGGCAGCAGCGCGCGGCCGATCCCACCCGGGTAGACCTCGTTCCAGTCGCCGACCCGTTCCTCGACGGGTCGACGAGCGGCAACCTCGCGGGTCTCCTTGAGAAAACCTCTCGGGTCAGCCATGCAGCACCTCCATGATGCGGTTGGCGGCGGCGTCGGCGTCGAGGCCCTCGGCCTCGGCCTCGGCCTGGACCGCCAGGACCTTTGCGTAGTCGCGCGGCATGACCTCGGTGAACCGCAGCAGTGCGGCGTCCCAGTCGGCCAGCAGCGCCTCGGCGACCGCGGAACCGGTCTCCTCGGCGTGCTCGCGCACGATGGCCTGCAACTCGTCGGTGTAGTCGGCGCTGACCGGACGCAGGTCGACGAGCTCGCCGTTGACCCGGCCCTCGACCAGGTCGAGCACCCAGGCGATGCCGCCGGACATGCCGGCCGCGAAGTTGCGGCCCGTCGCACCGAGGACGACGACCCGGCCACCAGTCATGTATTCGCAGCCGTGGTCACCCACGCCCTCGGTGACGATGGTCGCGCCCGAGTTGCGCACGCAGCACCGCTCGCCGACGCCACCGCGGATGAAGATCTCACCCGAGGTCGCGCCATAGGCGATCGTGTTGCCCGCAATGACGTGGTCCTCGGCCGGGAACGTGGCATTCCGGTCGGGGCGTACGGCGATCCGACCGCCCGAGAGGCCCTTGCCGACATAGTCGTTGGCGTCGCCCTCGAGGCGCAGGGTGATGCCCCTCGGCACGAATGCACCGAACGACTGGCCCGCCGAACCGAGGAAGGTCAGGTCGATCGTTCCGTCGGGCAGTCCCGCGCCGGCGTACTTCTTGGTCACCTCGTGGCCGAGGATCGTGCCGACGGTCCGGTTGACGTTGCGAATCGCGAACTGCGCCCGCACCGGCTCACCGGTCTCGATGGCCGCCTTCGCGACAGGAAGGATCTCGGTGACGTCGAGCGACTTCTCGAGACCGTGCTCCTGGCTGCCCGTGTTGCGCAGGTCCTGCTCGGGGAAGTGCGTGTCCGCGATCTCCACCTTGTGCAAGATCGGCGCGAGGTCGAGCCCCTGCGCCTTCCAGTGCGTGACGGCGTCGGCGGTGTCGAGGGTCTCGACCTGGCCGATGGCCTCCTCGATGGACCGGAAGCCGAGTTCGGCGAGGAGCTCGCGGACCTCTTCGGCGATGAACTCGAAGAAGTTGACGACGTACTCCGCCTTGCCGCTGAAGCGCGAGCGCAGCGTCGGGTTCTGCGTCGCCACGCCCACCGGGCAGGTGTCCAGGTGGCACACCCGCATCAGGATGCAGCCCGAGACCACCAGCGGAGCGGTCGCGAAGCCGAACTCCTCGGCGCCGAGAAGCGCAGCGATGACGACGTCACGACCAGTCTTGAGCTGGCCGTCGGTCTGCACGACGATCCGGTCGCGCAGGCCGTTGAGCAGAAGGGTCTGCTGGGTCTCGGCGAGGCCGAGCTCCCAGGGACCGCCGGCATGCTTGAGCGACGTCAGTGGCGATGCGCCTGTGCCGCCGTCGTGCCCGGAGACGAGTACGACGTCCGCGTGAGCCTTCGACACACCGGCAGCGACCGTTCCGACACCGACCTCGGAGACCAGCTTCACGTGGACCCGAGCCGCCGGGTTGGCGTTCTTGAGGTCGTGGATCAGCTGGGCCAGGTCCTCGATCGAATAGATGTCGTGGTGCGGCGGCGGGCTGATGAGTCCCACACCCGGCGTCGAGTGCCGGGTCTTGGCCACCCACGGATACACCTTGTTGCCGGGCAGCTGCCCACCTTCGCCGGGCTTGGCACCTTGCGCCATCTTGATCTGGATGTCGTCGGCGTTGGTCAGGTATTCCGAGGTCACCCCGAAGCGACCGGACGCGACCTGCTTGATCGAGCTGCGGCGCTCGGGATCGTGCAGGCGCTCCGGGTCCTCGCCACCCTCACCGGTGTTGGACTTGGCACCCAACCGGTTCATCGCGATGGCCAGGGTCTCGTGCGCCTCCTGGGAGATGGAGCCGTAGGACATGGCACCGGTCGAGAACCGCTTGACGATGTCGGCCACCGACTCGACCTCGTCGATCGAGATCGGGGCCCGACCGGTTGCGCCGGCGTCCTTGAACTTGAACAGTCCCCGCAACGTCATCAACCGCTCGGACTGGTCGTCGACGGCCTTCGTGTACTGCTTGAAGATGTCGTAGCGACCGGTGCGCGTCGAGTGCTGCAGGCGGAAGACCGTCTCGGGGTTGAA
>JASLDK010000033.1 GCA_030145945.1 Nocardioides sp. | reverse complement strand
GATGGCTCGCCGGCCGCCACGCCCGTGCGCTATTACAGCCTCGGGTTCGAGATCTTCTTCACCAGCTGGAATACGTCGGTGAAGTCACGAAACCTCCGGCGTGACGCGAGGGTCTCGGCGGGGATCTTCGCATCTTTGGTCGGGCAGGCGAGCAGCCGTGGCGCCCAGCTGTTCGGAGCCGCGCGCACCTTGGAACGGCGCGATCCTGAGAGCGATGCCTACTGGGAGGCGTTCCGCTGGCAGTCCGACCACGTCGAACGCGGACGAGACCTGGGCGAGCCGCCCACTGACCCGCTGACGGTGATCACTCCGTACCGCATTCTGTACACCGAACACTGGCTGCGGCGCACGGGTTTCGCGCCCCGCCAGACCTGGCGGCCTTCCGCCTGAGTCGCGATGCAGGAACCCATTCGCGGCGGAAGCGCGGTAGTTCCTAGACTTAGCCCGATGTCTGGACCGAATACTGACTACGACCCCGTGGAGGTCGCCGCCGTGAGCACCGTCGAGGTCGAGTCGGCGCGGGATTCCGCGCTGGCGGCGATCGCTGCCGCTGTCGACCTGGAGCAGCTCAAGGCCGTGCGCATCGAGCACGCCGGAGACCGTTCCCCGCTCGGACTCGCCAACCGCGAGATCGGCGCCCTGCCTCCGCAGGCCCGCAAGGAGGCCGGCCAGCGCGTCGGCATGGCCAAGGGCGCGATCAGCAGGGCGCTGGCCGAGCGCCAGGTCGTGCTGGAGGCCGAGCACGAGGCGCGGATCCTCGTCGAGGAAGCCGTCGACGTGACGCTCCCGACCGACGAGTTCCCACTCGGCGGCCGGCATCCGTTGACGACAGGCGCGGAGTTGATCGCCGACATCTTCGTCGCCATGGGCTGGGAGATCGCCGAGGGGCCGGTCATCGAGGCCGAGTGGCTCAACTTCGACGCCCTCAACCTCGGACCGGACCACCCTGCGCGCACCATGCAGGACACCTTCTGGACCGAGCCCGCCGAGAACCACCTCGTGCTGCGCACCCACACCAGCCCGGTCCAGGCCCGCACCATGCTGACCCGCGGGGTGTCCGAGGGCGCGCCGATCTACGTCGTCTGCCCGGGTCGCGTCTTCCGGACCGATGAGTACGACGCCACCCACTCGCCGATGTTCCACCAGGTCGAGGGCCTCGCGATCGACGAGGGCATCTCGATGGCCCACCTCAAGGGCACGCTCGACCACTTCGCCACCCAGATGTTCGGTGAGGGCATCACCACCCGCTTCCGCCCGTCGTACTTCCCCTTCACCGAGCCCAGCGCCGAGGTCGACCTCATCTGCTTCGTGTGTCGCGGAGTCGACTCCGACAGCTGCCGCACCTGCCGTGGAGAAGGGTGGATCGAGTGGGGTGGCTGCGGGATCGTCAACCCGCGTGTCCTCAAGGCCTGCGGCATCGACTCCGAGCGCTACTCGGGGTTCGCCTTCGGCATGGGGATCGACCGCACCCTGATGTTCCGTCATGGTCTCGAGGATCTGCGCACGCTCTTCGAGGGCGACGTCCGTTTCACCACTGCATTCGGGAGCGAACTGTGAAGGCCCCTGTCTCCTGGATCCGGGAGCTCGTCGACCTGCCCGAGCAGGTCACCACCGAGGTGCTCACCGACCGTCTGACCGCCCTCGGCCTCAAGCTCGAGGCGATCGAGTCCGCCGACATCACCGGCCCGCTCGTCATCGGCCGTGTCCTCACCCAGGACAAGGAGCCGCAGAAGAACGGAAAGGTGATCAACTGGTGCACCGTCGACGTCGGCGACGCCAACGGCACCGGAGAGCCCCCAAGGCATCATCTGCGGAGCCCACAACTTCGGGCCCGGTGACCTCGTCGTCGTCGTGCTCCCTGGGGCAGTGCTGCCCGGCGGATTCGAGATCTCTGCCCGCAAGACCTATGGCCACGTCTCCGCTGGCATGATCTGCTCGGCCCGCGAGCTCGGCATCGGTGAGGACCACGACGGCATCATCGTGCTCCCCGAAGGCACCGGTCAGCCCGGTGATGACGTCTTCGCACTGCTCGGTCTCGACGACGAGGTCATCGAGTTCGAGATCAACCCCGATCGCGCCTACGCGCTGTCCCTGCGAGGGGTCGCTCGCGAGGCGGCGCTCGGCTTCGGGGTCCCGTTCGCCGACCCAGCCGAGCGCGAGGTTCCTGAGGTCGACGGCAAGGCGTGGGACGTCGTCGTCGACGACCCGAGCGGCTGCCCGGTCTTCGCTGCCCGGTTGGTCAGCGGCTTCGACCCTGGCGCACCGACTCCGGAGTTCATGAAGCGTCGCGTCGAGCAGGCCGGGATGCGCTCCATCTCGCTGGCCGTCGACGTCACCAACTACGTGATGCTCGAGCTCGGCCAGCCGATCCACGGCTACGACGCCGACAAGGTCAGCGGCGCTCTCGGTGTCCGCCGCGCTCGCGCAGGGGAGAAGCTCACCACCTTGGACGGAGCCGTCCGGGTGCTCTCGACCGACAACGGCGGCGACCTGGTCATCACCGACGACTCGGGGCCGATCGGCCTGGCAGGCGTGATGGGCGGCGCCTCCACTGAGATGTCGGACACGACCACGCGGATCCTGATCGAGGCGGCCCACTGGGATGCCGTCTCCATGTTCCGCACCGCCAAGCGGCACAAGCTCAGCTCGGAGGCCGGCAAGCGCAACGAGCGCGGCGTCGATCCTCTCCTGCCGGGCATCGCGGCCGACCGCGTCGTCGAGCTGCTCGTCGAGCACGGCGGCGCGAGCGCCGAGCCAGGGTTCACTCTGGTTGGTTCGGCGCCGGAGCACTCGGCGATCACGATCGCCACCGACCTCCCCGCTCGCATCAGCGGCATCGACATCACCGCGATGACGACGGTCGAGAGCCTGCGCGCCATCGGCGCCACGGTCACCGAGACCGCCGCCGGCACGATCGAGGTCGTCGCGCCGTCCTGGCGTCCAGACATCACCGATCCCTACGACCTCGTTGAGGAGGTCGTCCGGATCGTCGGGTACGACCAGGTGCCGAGTGTGCTGCCTCGCCGGGCGACCGGCCGGGGACTGACCCGTGCCCAGCGTCTGCGGCGCCGGGTCGGGCGCACTCTCGCGGGCGCCGGCCTCGTCGAGGTCGTCAGCTTCCCGTTCGTGGGCGAGGCCACCTTCGACAAGCTGGGCCTGGCTTCGGACGACCCGTTGCGCGTGACGGTCGGGTTGGCGAACCCCTTGTCGAGTGAGGAGCCTGCCTACACCACGACGCTGCTGCCGGGCCTGATCGATGCTGCCTCGCGCAACATCGGACGAGGCGCCCCCGGGGTTGCGTTGTTCGAGACCGGGACGGTCGCCTTCCCATCCGACAACGGACCGGCGCCGATCTACGGCGTCCAGTCCCGACCCTCGGATGCTGAGCTCGAGCGGTTGATGGAGGCGCTTCCGGTTCAGCCGCAACACCTGGCGGTCGTGCTGGCAGGTGAGCGCCGCCGTTCGGGTTGGTGGGGAGCGGGCGCCGACGCCGGTTGGACCGACGCATTGGCGGTCGTGCGCCGGCTTGCGGGTGACCTCGGCGTCACTGTCGACGTGGCGGCGGCCAACCGGATGCCCTGGCACCCGGGCCGGTGCGCCCTGATCAGCATCGAGGGTGTCCAGATCGGGCACGCCGGCGAGCTGCACCCGAATGTCTGCAAGGCCTACGGCCTGCCGGCCCGCAGCGCTGCGGTCGAGCTCGATCTCGACGCGCTGATGGCCGCCGCGACCGCGGTCACCCCTGGACCTGAATTCTCCACGATGCCGTTGGCCAAGGAGGACGTCGCGCTGCTGGTGGATGCCGACGTCACCGTGGCAGCCGTCGAGGCTGCGCTTCGCGAGGGCGCGGGGGAGCTGCTGGAGTCGATCCGGCTCTTCGACGTCTACACCGGGGAGCAGATCGGCGAGGGGCACAAGTCGCTCGCGTTCGCCCTGAGGTTCCGCGCGCCCGACCGGACGCTGACCGACGCCGAGACGGGCGCTGCCCGCGATGCTGCTGTCGCCCGGGCCGCTGAGCTGACGGGAGCAGTGCAGCGCTGAGCGGAGGTGGCCCGCGGCTGCGGTTGCGCGACGACGTCGCCTGGGACGGCGAGACCGTTCCGGGCGAGCGGACACGCACGCTGCTGACGGTCCTTGCCGGTGCTCGGGGCCGGACCGTCGGCGAGGCCGCGTTGATCGAGGCGATCTGGGGCGACGAAGCTCCGGCGAACCCGACGAAGGCGCTGCAGGTCGTTGTCTCCCGGGCGCGTCGGGCAACGGCGTCCGGGGCCATCGAGCGCGCCGGGCACGGCTACCGGCTCGCTCTCGCCGCGGGAGACGTCGACGTCTGGGCGAGCGACGAAGCGGTCGAAGCGGCGCGACGCGCCATCGTCGCCGGTGCCTGGACCGAGGCCGAGGCCTACCTTCCCCACCTGAGCGACCACCCGTTGCTCGCCGGACGCATCCTGACCGCTCTCGGCCGCCACGACGAGGCACTGCCGCTGTTGGAGACGTACGGCGTCGACGGCGACGATCTCGCCCTCGCAGCCCTGTTGCGCAGTGAAGCTGCCGTTCGCGGGATTCCGGCGGCACTCACCCGCTTCGAGAAGCACAGGGCCGAGCTGGCCGAGCGGCTCGGCGTCGACCCCGCCCCGGAGCTGCAGGCACTCCACCACGAGCTGCTGATCCTCGACCGACCGGTCCGCTCGGGTCTGGCCCACTATGCGAGCAGCCTGGTCGGCCGCGCGGAGGACCTGGCGCGGCTGCGCGGACTGATCAGCTCCCACCGCGTGGTGTCGATCCTCGGTCCCGGTGGCCTCGGCAAGACCCGCCTGGCCCAACTGGTCGCGGCCGAGGCCGATCAGCCGGTGGTCCACGTCGTCGAGCTCGTCGGAGTCGTGGACCCGGACGACGTCGTCGCCGAGGTGGGCTCGGCTCTCGGCGTTCGCGACTCGCTGATCGGTCGTCGCGGCCTCACCGTCGAGCAGCAGCGCGACATCCGCTCGCGGATGGCCCAGCAGCTCAACGAGGCGCCGACCCTCCTGGTGCTCGACAACTGCGAGCACCTCGTCGAGTCCGTCGCTGACCTGGTCGCGTTCCTCGTCGCCGTGACGCCATCTCTGCGCGTGCTGACGACGACACGTGCACCGCTGGCCATCGCCGCCGAGCACGTCTTCGAGCTCAGTCGACTCGACCGGTCCGACGCCGCCGTGCTGTTTCGCCAACGCGCCCTCGCGGCCCGGCCGGGCGTCGCGCTGCCGGACACCGCAGTCGAGGAGATCGCCGAGCGTCTCGACGGGCTTCCGCTCGCGATCGAGCTCGCAGCAGTGAAGGTGCGGGCGATGTCCGTCCTCGACATCGCAGCGCGTCTGGAGAACCGGTTCGCCCTGCTGCGCGGGGGCGATCGAAGCGCGCCTGATCGGCACCAGACCCTGTTGGCGGTCATCGACTGGTCGTGGAACCTGTTGGTCGAGCGCGATCGTCGCGGCCTGCGCAGGCTCTCGGTCTTCCAGGACGGTTTCACCCTCGAAGCGGCTGAGCGTCTCCTCGGCGATGACGCATTCTCGACAGTCGAGGAGCTGGTCGCGCAGTCCCTGCTGACCGTCGTCGACCCCGGCGCCGGTGCCTCGCTTCGCTATCGCATGTTGGAGACCGTCCGGGAGTTCGGCCGGATGCAGCTCATCGACGCGGGGGAGGAGGCCGAGGCCAGGCGCGCCCATCGCGACTGGGCGGTCGCTGTCGCAGACGCCTGCAGCGCCCAGCTCTTCGGTCGCGACCAGATCGCGACCGTCGATGCGATCGCCGTCGAGGAGAGCAATCTCGCCGACGCCCTGCGGCGTGCTCTGGCCGACCACGACGCGGACGCGGTGGTCGCGCTGGTCGCCACGCTCGGCGGGTTCTGGAGCATCCGGGGCGAGCATCCTCGCGTGATCATGCTCTGCGAGTCGGTGAGCGCCGTGCTGACCGCGGTGCGTGCGGCGCCCGAGCGCGCCGACCAGGCGCGAGCCGCCCTGTGCTTGACGCTGGTCAACTCGTGGTTCTCGCAGCTCGGTGCGCTCGAAGGCCTCGTCGCGGAACTCGCCTTCCTCGGAGCAGGTACGACGAATCGCCGGATTGCCGCCATGACGACCGTCGTGCTGGGTGCGAGTGCGGTCAACGGGCCGATGATGTCGCCGACCGATGATCTCGTCGACGACCACGATCCGCAGGTGCGCGGAATCGCACTGCAGTGGCGCAGTCATGAGCGCGAGAACGTCGGTGACGTGATCGGGTCGATCGCCGCTGCCGAGGCGGCGCTGGAGGTCGTCACCGAGGATGACGGTCCGTGGACGCGAGCCGTCCTGCATGCGCAGCTGGCAGGCCTCTACAGCCAGATGGGCCGAACCGCCGAGGCAGAGCCGCATGCACGCGCTGCCGTGCCGGTGTTGCTCCGGCTGGGTGCGGTGGACGACGCGCTCCAGGCGATGACCGTCTCGGTGATCGATCGCATCGAGCAGGGCGATCCCGACACTGCGGAGAGGCTCCTCGACGAGGTGCTCACCCACGCCGACGCGTCCGCCGCCGGCGGCTTCAGCGCCCGGGGGACGGTGTTGATCACCCGCGCTGAGATCGCTTTCGCCCGGGGTGAGGTCAGCGAGGGCTGCCGGATCGTCGAGCATGCAGCAGAGATGATGGCTGCCCTCTCCTTTCCCGGCATGGGCGACGATGCCGACATCGCTCCGTGGAAGATCTACGGCAAGACCGTTGCCGTCGTCGCCTTCGCTCTCCACGATCAGGAGGAACGAGGCCGTGACCTCCATGCCTGGCTGGTCGAGGCGGCGCGGCGGGTGCTCGACCGCGAACCCGGCTTCATCGACGTGCCGGTCGTCGGGCTGATGCTCTTCGCCCTCGGCACGTGGGCCCTGCGCTTCGCCGACCTGTCTCCTGCTGACGGGATCCGGTTGTTGGCACTGGCCGAACGGATGTCCTATCCGCGCTTCGTGCCCTCCCTGTCCTGGGAGCGTGCGGCCGAGCGGTGCGAGGCTGCTGTGCCGGGCGAGTTGGACCGCCTCGGCACCGAGTACGGCGAGCGCCGCGGGCTCGCCCTGGTGGACGAGGCCCGCGGCGTCGTGGGCCGGCTGTTTGGTCCGTCGGTTCCGAATTTCCGGTCCCGAGGCTAGAACTTGCGCGAGTAGGACCGTACGGCGAGCGGCGCGAAGATCGCGACGACCGCGGCGCAGCCGAGCAGTGCCCAGCCGACCTCGGCGGTGAGCTGGCCTTCGTTGATCAGGTCGCGGCACGCGGTGACCACGTGGGAGACGGGGTTGACCTTCACGAACGCCTCCAGCCAGCCGGGCAATGACTCGGCCGGGACGAAGGCGTTGGACAGGAAGGTCAGCGGGAACATGATCAGCATCGAGATGCCTTGCACTGCCTGGGCCGAGCGGGCGACGGTGCCCAGCCAGGTGAAGATCCAGGCGAGCGACCAGGCGGCCACGATGGTCAGCAGCCAGCCGCCGAGCGTGCCGAGCACGCCGCCGCCGGGACGGTAGCCCATGGCCAGGCCGACCACGATGGTCAGCGTCGAGGCGATCATGTAGCGGATGACGTCGGCCAGTGCCGGTCCGGCGAGCGGCGCGATCCGAGCAATCGGCAGCGAGCGGAACCGGTCGAAGACGCCCTTGTCCATGTCCTCGCGCAACTGGGTGCCCATCGCCATGCAGGACGTGAGGGCGGTCTGGGCGAGGATCCCGGGGATGATCAGCGGCAGGTAGGCGCTCACGCTGCCGGAGATCGCGCCGCCGAAGATGTAGGCGAACATCGCGGTGAACAGCAGCGGCTGGATGGTGACGTCGAAGAACTGCTCGGGGTTGCGGCGCATCTTCTTGGTCGAGCGCCATGCCATCGCCAGGGTCTGGTCGATGGTGTCGCGCAGGGTGGGCCGGGCGGAGAGCTCCGCCGGCGACAGCGGTACGCCGACCGCCGGGTGGATGTTGGTGAGCGCACTCATCACGCCACCTCCTCGTTGTCGTCGTTGTCGTGGGACTCGCTGTGGTGCCCGGTCAGCGCCAGGAACACCTCGTCGAGCGTGGGCTGGCGCACGGTCGCCGTGGTGATGGAGAGCTCGGCCTGCCGCAGCGCGATCAGGACGTCGGCCGCCCGGTCGGCG
>JASLDK010000030.1 GCA_030145945.1 Nocardioides sp. | reverse complement strand
GACCAACGCTTCGAGACGCGTGCGGTTGGCTCGTACGACTCCCTGCGCGACGACCGAGGCCTGCACCTTCAACTGCAGTGCCACCCCTTGGTCCTTCACGTCCTCGAGGACCTTGAGGTATTCCTTCTCGTAGCGCGCGGTCGTCACCTTGACCGCGGCAGCGACCTCGTCGTCGTACTTGCTGTAGTCGACCGAGACGAGCTCCTGGGCAGCCTTCGCCGCGGCGTCGACACCTTCACGCCACTGCAGTGACGCGGCGACGACCGGACGCCCCTTGGGAACCGTCAGCGAGTTGTCATCAGTGGCCTTGGCAGGAGCGCTGTCCTTGTCGCGCAGCACCCACCAACCGACCTGAGCCGCCAGGATCAGGGTGATCACGGCGAGGACCAGGATCAGGACCTGGCTGGTCCGACGACGCGCCAGCACGCCTGGGCCGCGAGCCTCGGGCTCTGCATCGCCCAGCTCGTCGTCGGCCTCGGCATCGCGGTCCTGACCGGTCGCCTTGCTCAGACTGACCGGCGTGACAACCGTGTCCTCGACGTCGTTCTGGGCCTCCAGGCCAGCCGGTACGTCGACCAGCGTGGCGTCCTCGTCGGTGGTCCCGGCGTCATCGGCCGAGGACGGTCCGGCATTCGGGGCGGTGGGACCACCCGTCTGACCGGCGATGCGGCGTGGTCGAGGTGTCTGACCGCGGGAGCTCGCGGGCTTGCGGGGGGTGGGGCGGCTCATGTCTTCCTCGTCCTGCTCAGCCCAGCGCGACGTACTGGAGGTCGTTGGTCAGCCAGCGACCGTCCTCCAACGCCATCTCGAGTCGGATCCGGTAGTTGCGGGCCTCCGGCTGGAAGTTGGTGGTCTTGTTGGTCACCGTGCCGCTGGTGGCGACGATGACCGTCGCCGTGTCCTCGTCACCGGCGACGAGGCCGGCCCAGACGACCTTGGCGACCATGTCGGACTGTGCCTCGGTCGCGAGCTTCTCGAGATCGGCCGCGCCCTTCTCGTACTGCTTGAGGAACGTCCCCGTCGCCATCGACTTGACCGCCGCGATGGAGCCGGCGGCTTCCTTGTAGTTGAAGTTGACGAAGGCGTTGGCCATCTTGGTCGCGGCCTCGATCTGATCCGCCGTCCGCCGTTGCTCGAGCTCGCCCGCGAGGGGCACAGCCTCGACCTTGACGCGGCCGACGTCGACCCCGACGCCGGGCACGACGTCGGTCCCGTTGACCGAGTCGTCCCGATCGGCGATGACGTTGCCGACGATGACGGCTGCACCGAACAGCGCCAGGCAGCCGAACAGCACCGTGGCGACGTAGAGGGTGATGTTCAGGCGGACACGACTGGTATCCGCCGTCACTTGCTCGCCACCGGACCGATCAACAGCCACTTCCACGCATCCCCTCCCAGGACGGACAGGTCCTCCGGCTGGCGCACCTTCACCGGATTCCCCTCAGCATCGACCAGCCCCGGCACCTGGCCGGTGGACGGATCGTAGGAGCCACTGTAGACGCGGGGGTTCGCCGCCTTGTTCCTGCGGTACGCCGGGGCGTGCTTGCTGCCGCGCATGGCGTACGGCGCACCGGCGGTGCAGCTCACGTCGGCCGGTTTCTTGTCGGTCAGGTCCTGTGTCGAGCGCCATTGCGACGGCGGCAGGTAGCCCTTGGTGCAGGGGGGGACGCTGTAGTCGAACTGGAGGTTGACGTGGCCCCAGCCATCCGCGGTGCTGCCGGTCGGACCGCCGGAGATCAGCACCGGATAGGTCACCAGCAACTGCTCGATGCCGGCCAACTCGGTGACCAGGACCTGGTCGACAGTGACGAGGTCGCCCAACAGGACCGGGACGGTCGGCGAGAGCTGCTTGAGCAGCCGCTTGACCGCCTTCGCGGCCCCCGGGGTCTCGCTCAGCACCGTGCGCAGCTTGCCGTCACTCCCCCGCAGGGCGGTGGTGAGGGTGTTGAGGTCCTTGGCGAAGCTGCGGATGTTCTCCTTCTGACCCTGCTGGGTCTTGAGGACCGCGAGCCCGCTGTCGAGCAGTTGGATGGTCTGGTCGGTGTGTGCACTGGCCTCTTCGATGAACGCCGAGCCGCCGTCGAGGAGCTTTTGCAGGTCGCCGCCGGTGTCGGCGAACATCGTTCCCAACTCCTCGACGACCTGCGCGAGGCTGTCCTTGTCGACGGAGTTGACGAACTGGTTGAGGTCGACCAACAGGTCGCCCTCGTCAACGGGCAACGACTTCTCGTCGCCCGTGAACGTGGAGCCGTTCTTGGCGTACGGTCCCTTGCTGCTCGGCGGCTGGAAGTCGAGGTACTGCTCACCGACCGCGGACAGGTTGTGCACGAACAGCGCTGAGTCCAGGGGCAGTCGGGTGCCTTCGTCGACCGCGAGGGTGAGGTCGACGCCCTTGGTGGTCGTCACCATCTTGGAGACCCGGCCGATCTTCACTCCGCGGTAGGTCACCTCGCTACCCTCGAACAGACCGCCTGAGCCGGGCAGCGAGGCCGTCACCGTCAGCCCGCGGCCGAGGATGCGGTCGACGAGTCCCAGGTAGCTGGCACCGACGTAGGTGATGCCCACCGCGCTGAGGATCACGAAGGCCATCAGCCGGATCCGGATGCCCCTGGTCATGCCGTCGCACCTCCACCCAGCAGGTCAGCCGTGGTCGTTCGATGAGCGGTCTGCTTGCCGGTCAGTCCGTTCAGCAGGTTGCCGAGCGGGCTGTTGGGGCCGATGAGACCGTTGGAGCCACCCAGCAGACCGCCGAGATCGAGATTGGGGAGCGTGGTCAACAACTTGCAGACCGGACTGCTGCTGATCGCCGGATCCTTGCACTTGGTCTGCAGGTCCTTGAGCAGGTTGACGTCCGAGAGCACCTTGAGACAGGCCGAGCTGGTGAGACTGCCACTGGTGAGGCACTTGCCGACCTGGGTGAGGACCTCGCCGAGGTCCGGCAACTCGACCTCGGGCAGGCCGAGGGTCTTGTAGAGGTTCTCGAGGTTGAGGTCGGCCCGGATGATCGTGTCGGCGTAGTCGCCCTGGACGATGTTGTTGGCGGCCTGCGGGAACGGGAAGCTGACCAGCAGGTTGAGTCCGGGAGCGAGCTGCTCGTTGGCCTCCGTGAGCCGGCGCAGGATCGGGCTGAGGTCGCCGAGGATCTTGAGGACGTCCTCCTTGCTGGAGTTGATCACGCGGGTGCCCACGACGCCGAGCTGGTCGAGCGAGCGGAGCATGGCGACCATCTCGTCGTGCTGGGCGGCCAGGACCTTCACCGCGGGTCCGACCGCGTCGAGCGCATCGCCGATCGTCTTCTTCTCCGCGTTGAGTGTCGTGGTCAGCTTGTTCATCGACTCCAGCGCCGCGATGATGTCGTACTTCTGCTGGTCGATCGTGCCAACGACCGAGTCCAGCGAGGACAGCAGCGCCCGCAACCGGTCCTCGCGACCCGACATCACCAGGTTGGCCTCGCGGGTGATCGTGCCGAGCTGTGCGACACCGCCGCCGCTCAGCAGGAACGACAGCGCCCCCAGCACCTCTTCGACCTCGGGGTTGCGTCCGGTCTTGGCGAGCGCGATCTCGTCGCCTTCGCCGAGACGACCGGTCGGTGTCTCCTCCTTCGGCGCCTCGAGCGAGACGTACTTCTCGCCGAGCAGGGACACCTGGCGGATGTCGGCGATCGCATTGTCGGGAAGCTTCACGTCGTCGCGAACCCGGAGGGTGACCTTGGCGTTCCAGCCGGACCGCTCGATCGTCACCACTTCGCCGACGACGACGTCATCGACCATGACCGGCGAGCGCGGGACGACGTTGAGGACGTCCTTGAAGTACGCCGTCACCTCGAAGGCCTTGCTGGCGTCGACGGGATGTCCGGGCAAGGGCAGGTCGTAGGCGCCGTCGAAGTTGCTGCAGCCGGTCATCAGCGTGGTGCCGAGCAGCAGCGCGACCAGACCGCGCCACCGGCGCGTCATGAGGAGGCGGGCGTTCACTGGCCACCCCCGAGCAGGCCCTGGACCGACGCATGGTCACCGGTCGAGTAGGAGACCTCGGTCGTCGACGGCACCCTGATCCCCTTGTTGGTGTCCGCGGTCTGCTTCGGCAGATAGCTCTTGTACTCCGGCGGCAACCACGGAAGTTGCGACACGATCGGCTCGATCAGCTTCTTCAGGATCGCGCAGGCCGTGTCCTTGAGCGCGCCCGGCATCGCCGGATGCTGCTGGATGAGGCCACAGATGAACCCGTCCGCGTCCCAGACGTTGCCGCCGATCGCGAAACGCGAGTTCTGGCTGCCGCTGACGTGGTCGAAGCCCATCGCCAAGTTGCCCATCGCGACCGGGGCCACCTCGATCGCGGTCTGGATGTTGTCCTTCTCGGAGGCGATCGTCGTCATCACCTCGGTGAGCTTCTCCACGTCGGTCACGAAGGCGTCGCGGTTGTTCTTCACGAACCCCTTGACGCTGCCGACGGCCTTGGCGACCGAGGCGATCGCCTTCTCCAGGTCATCGCTCTCGTCGGCGAGCATCGACGAGACGCCGGTGAGGTCCTGCATGAAGGCGCGAACGAGGTTGTCGTTCTCGGCGAGCGTGGTCGTGAACTTGGCCAGTTGGGTGACGGAGTCGAAGAGCGGTCCGGCGCCGTCGCCGAAGGTCTTCGCGGCATCCGCGAGGTCCTGGATCATCTGGTTGCCACGTGCGCCCTGCCCCTTGAAGGCCTTGTTGCCCGCCTCGAGCAGGTGGTCGAGCGTGCCGTCGGCGTTGATCCCGTTGGGGCCGAGCGCTCGCGTCAGCGCCTGCAGGCTGCCGTAGATCCGGTCGAGCTCGACCGGGACGCCCGTCTGCTGGAGCGGGATGTCGGCCTTGTCGGCCATCACGTCGCCACCCTGGAAGACAGGGGTCAGTTGGACGAAGCGGTCGGCGACCAGGGTGGGCGTCACGATGACTGCCTGGGCCCGGGCGGGGATCTTGTAGCCGGCGTCGTACTCCATCTCGACCCGGACCGAGTTGCCCTCGGGGATGACCGCGGTCACCTTCCCGACGTTGACGCCGAGGATGCGGACGTCGGTGCCGGTGAAGACGCTCACCGCCCGCGGGAAGTGCGCGGTCACCGCCTTCATCTTCTTCGGCGAGTGCAGGACGTTGAACATCACCGCGACGAGCAGGGCGACGACGACCAGCGCGATCACGCGGCGGTCGATGCGCTTGAGGACCGTGGAGACCATGGCGATCACAACCCCGTTCCGGGGACGAACTCACCGGTGGGCAACGCAAGGACGTTCGCGGCGTACGCGTCGAACCAGGGGCCGGTGCCGATGATGTTGCTGAGGATGGAGACGTAGGGGCCGAGGGCCGCGAGCGTCGCCTTGAGCTTGTCCTTCTTGGAGACGAGGAAGGACACCAGACCGTCGACCTCCTGGAGGGCCGGCCCGATCTGCTTCTCGTTGTCCTTCACCACGCCGCGCAACTCCTGCGCGAGCGTGCGGGCGTTGACGAGCAGCGCGTGAACGGCATCCTTGCGCTTCTGGAGCTCCTGGAAGACCAGGTCGCTGTTCTTCATCAGGTCGATGATGTCGTCGCTGCGGTCGGCGAGGACCTTGGTCACCTCCTTCGAGCTCTTGAACAGCGTCTCGATCTCGGCGTCACGCGAGGCGATCGTCTTCGAGAGCCGGGAGATGCCGTCGAAGGACGCCTGGATCTCCGGAGCGGACTGGTCGAGCGTGTCGGCGACGGTGTTCAACGCCTCCGAGAGCTGCTGGGTGTTGATCTCCTCGGTCGTGGTGGTGAGGTCACCGAACACCCCGACGATGTCGTACGCCGACGTCGTCCGGGCCACGGGGATGACCCCGTTCTCGGCCAACTGGCCCGCGCCTGCAGGCTCGAGGTCGAGGAACTTCTCGCCCAGCAGGTTGAGCACCTTGATCGAGGCGCTGCTCTGCTTGCCGAACTCGACGTCACCATTGACCTCGAACTTCACCTTGACCCGGTCCCCGGCGAGGGCGACGGCGGTGATGCGGCCGACCCTGATGCCGCCGACCTGGACGATGTTGCCCTTGTGGATGCCGCTGGCGTCGCTGAACTCGGCGTAGTAGGTCGTGCCGCGGAAGCCCGGGAACTTGCCGAGGTTGAAGGTCGCGGCCGACACGACCGCCATCACCACGAGGGTGATGACGCCGAGACGGAGGACGCGCGCGTCGCGGGTGCGCTGGTGCTTGTTCATCTGTCCTGGCACCTCGGGGCGGTCGACTTGAAGGAGAAGTTCGTCAGGTAGTCCTGGATCTCCTTGAGGATCGGCAGGTCCTTGATGATCGGGAGCCGGATCCGGGCGGACACGCCGCAGACGTAATACTGGTACCAGGCGCCGTAGGTGCCGGTCCGGGTCTGGTCGACCATCATCTTGGGCATCCGGTCGAGCAGGCTGGCAAGGTTGGCGCGGTTCTCCTTCTTGTTGAGGAGCTTCGACAGTGCCTCCAGGGCGGCGATGTCCTCCTTGACCAGCGGACGACCGCGCCGCAGCAGGTCGGCGACGGCGACCGTCAGCTGCGAGATGTTGTCGAGCGAGGAGCCGATGGTGTCGCGGTCCTTGGCGAGGTTGGTCATCCAGTCCTTGAGCTCGACGATGAGCGAGCTCAACTGCTGGTGCCGGTCATCGACGGTCTTGAGGGTCTGCGTCAGGTTGCTGACGACGTCGCCGATCAACTGGTCGCGGTCGGCGAGCGTCGAGGTCAACGACGCGGTGTGGTCGAGCAGGCTCTTCACGGTCCCGCCCTCTCCCTGCAACACCTGGACGAGGTTCATGCTCAGCTCGTTGACCTGGTCGGGGGTGAGCGCCTGGAAGAGCGGCTTGAAACCGTCGAAGAGGACCGTGAGGTCGAGCGCGGGTTCGGTGCGCTGCTGCGGGATGGTCGCCCCGTCGGCGAGAACCTTGGCGTCCTTCGCCCCGGTCCCCTCCTGCAGGCTCATGTAGCGGTCGCCCACCAGGTTGAGGAATCGGATGTTGGCCTGGGAGACGGTGGTCAGCTTGACTCCGGAGTCGACCTTGAACGTCACCTTGGCCATGGTCCGGCGATAGTGCTCGACCTTCTTGACCTCGCCGACGTTGACGCCCGCGACCCGCACGTCGTCGCCCTTCTCGAGCATCGTGGCGTTGGTGAAGATCGCTTCGTACTCGTGACGGTCGCCGAAACCGACATTGCCCATGATCACGGCAAGCAGACCGGTCACGAACACCGACACGACGGTGAAGATGGCGAGCTTGACCGTGGCCGACACCGTCGCTGCGTTGCGCTGGTTTCCTCCGGGCCTCATCCCGCAGCCCTCCCCTCACGCACGACCGGTCCGTAGAGCAACGAGCCCAGAGAGCCGTACGACGACGCCTCGCTGCCGGTCTCGCTCGCGAGCATGGCGTTGACGATCTTCTGTTCGGCGGCGGTTCCGGCAAAACCGCTGTCGATGGCCCCTCCGCCCTTGGCGCTGGCACCGGTGGCGCTGCCCGGGCGGCCGAACAGGCCGCTGAGTCCCCCGAGTCCGAACTGCTGCAGGGGAAGCGGGGAGAAACCACCCTTCTCGTCGATGTCCGAACCCTGGTCGAGCGGGTGCTTGGGCGCGGGGACCGTGAAGTTGGGCAGGCCCAGGCACCACGGACCGTGGCCGACCTCGCCGTAGGTGGGGGTGTCGCGCTCGTCGTACGCCCGGAACTGGGGCTGGAAGAACTCGATGTACTGCTTGACCACGTTGCCCTCGAAGGTCTTGGACAGGATCGGCGCATAGTTGGCCGCGCCGCGGATCAGGCAGGGGAACTCCGGGGAGTATTCGGCCAACAGATCCAGCACGGGGGCGGTGACCTGACCCATCCGGATCAGGTTCTGCTCGTTCGCCGCAAGGAACTTGGTGGCCGTGTCGGACAGACCGGTGATGTCGGAGAAGAACACGTCGAGGTCGGCGGCCTTCTCCGTGACGGTCTTGCTGGTCACGGTCACGTTGTCGAGTACGTCGAGCAGGTCAGGTGCCGCGTCGGCGTACGCGTCCGCAACGTCGGCGAGCGCGACGAGGTCCTTGCGCAGGGTCGGCAGGTGTTCCTCGATGGCGCCGATGTAGCCGCCGAGTTGGTCCATGGTGTCGCCGAGCTTCTCGCCGCGACCCTCCAGTGCCGTCGCGAGCGCGTGCAGGGTGGCACTGAGGTCCGCCGGACGGACGGCGCGGAGCAACGGGAACAGGTTGGCCAGCACCTGGCTGAGCTCGACGTTGGTCTCGACCCGACTCGCGGGGATGACCGTCCCCTCCCTGAGGTGCCCGCTGGGGGCGTCGGGGCGCACCAGAGCCACGAACTTCTGACCGAACAGCGTGGTGGGCAGGATCTTGACGCTGATGTTCTCCGGGATCCGCTTCGCGGTGTCCGGATCGATGGCGAGGGTGATCTCGGCCTGTTCGCCGTCCTGGTCGATCTTGTCGACGCGGCCGACGAGTGCGCCGTTCATACGCACGTCACCGAACTTCGCCAGTTGCAGACCGGCCCGCTCAGCCTTGACCGTCACCATGGTCGAGTTGTCGAAGGTCTTGTTGTAGATCGCGATCGAGAGCCAGATCAGCAACGCGATCGAGGAGAGGAAGACGACACCGGCCACCAGGAGCCGGTTGTGCTCCTTGACGCTGTCGTGGTGGATGTTGATCAACACCTTGCCATCACCCCGTGATCCGGACGGTGGTGGTGGAGCCCCAGATCGCGAAGCTGAGGAAGAAGTCCGCGGCCACGATGGTCACGATGCTGGTCCGGATGGCCTTGCCGACCGCGCGGCCCACGCCTGCCGGACCGCCGGACGCGGTGTAGCCGTAGTAGCAGTGGATGAGGATCACGGCGACGGCCAGGAACAGCAGCTTGAAGAACGACCACAGGATGTCGATCGGCGGGAGGAACTGGAAGAACGCGTGATCGTAGGTGCCCGGCGCCTGACCGTAGATGTAGACCACGATCAGTCGCGGAGAGAGGAAGGACGCACACAGCGCGACGATGTAGAGCGGGATCACGGCGATGAAGGCCGCGACCATCCGGGTCGTCACCAGGAACGGCAGTGACGGGATGCCCATCACCTCGAGCGCGTCGATCTCCTCGGAGATGCGCATCGCGCCCAAACGGGCGGTGTAGCCGCATCCGACCGTCGCCGCGAGCGCGATCGAGGAGACCAGCGGCGCGACCTCACGGGTGTTGAAGTAGGCGGAGATGAAGGCACTGAACTTCGCGACGCCCAGCTGGCTCAGCGACGCATAGCCCTGGATGCCGACCTCCGTTCCTGCGAAGAACGCCATGAACGCGATGACACCGACCGAGCCGGCGATCACACTCAGGCCCCCGGCACCGAACGCAACCTCGGCGAGCGTCTTGCTGATCTCGCGTGGGTAGCGCTTGATCGCACGCAGCGCCCAGGCAAGGGCCTTGACATAGAACAGCAGCTGGTCGCCGTACGACTCCAGCGAATTGCGACCACTCTTGACGGTGTCGCCGACGATGCCTCCGATGACTGCCATCACAACCCCACCGGTGGAGCGACCTGGAAGTAGATCGCGGTGATCACGGCGTTGAGGAAGAACAACGCCATGAAGGCGATGATCACCGATTCGTTGACCGCTCGACCCACTCCGCTCGGGCCTCCGCCGGCGTTGAGGCCCTTGTAGGCGCCGATGATCGCTGCCAGCCAGCCGAAGATGATCGCCTTGATCATGGCGATGTAGAGGTCGGGCAGCGAGGCGAGTGCGGTGAACGACGAGAGGAAGGCGCCGGCCGAACCACCCTGGACGATGACGGTGAAGAAGTAGCCACCACCGATGCCGGTGCCGATCACGATGCCGTTGATCATGAAGGCGACGAACATCGTCGCGACGACTCGTGGCGCGACGAGACGCTCGAGCGGGTCGATGCCGAGCACCTCCATGGCGTCGATCTCCTCGCGGATCTTTCGCGCGCCGAGGTCGGAGCAGATGGCCGATCCTGCGGCTCCCGCGATGATCATCGCGGCCGCCATCGGCGCCGCTTCACGCACCGTGGCGAGCACTGCCGCACCGCCGGCGAAGGACTGCGCTCCCAACTGACCGGTGAGGCTGCCGACCTGGAGGGAGATCACCGCGCCGAACGGGATCGACACCATGATCGTGGGCATCAGCGTCACGCTGGTCACGAACCACGCCTGCTCGAGGAACTCCCGCACCTGGAAGGGGCGGGTGAAGATCC
>JASLDK010000442.1 GCA_030145945.1 Nocardioides sp. | reverse complement strand
TACGCCGCCGTCCGACTCCTCGACGGCCTCCGCCCACCCTCAGACACCATCGACGATGAGCCCGAGCCGGCCGCCGACGAGCCAGCACCACGGGTCAAGAAGCCGACGCGTGCCGAACGCAAGGCCGTCATCCACGCCCACCTCTCCGCTGAGGTCCTGGCCCGCTTCCTCGCCGGTAGCGGCACCGGGCTGGTCCGTGTGGAAGAACTCGGGCCCATGCTCCTCGAACAGTTCCTCACCCTGCTCCACCACCGCAACGTCGTACTGAAACCGGTCATCGACCTCAACCACGGTGCGGCGGTCAACTCCTACGAACACCCGATGAAGATGAAAGAACGAGCGATCCTGCGCACCGGCGGCGACGTGTTCCCCCACTCCACGTCAACGACCAGGCGTCTCGACCACGACCACGCCGTTCCTTATGACAAACACGGGCCGCCCGGGCAGACCGGGGACCACAACGACGCACCCCTCACGAGAACCCACCACCGGGCGAAGACCCACCTCGGCTACAAGCTGAAACAGCTCGGACGCGACGGCGTCCAGGGCGCCTACCAATGGGAAACACCCCACGGACTCGTCCGTGTCGTCACACCCCAGGGCACCCGCGTCGTCGAACCCCTCCGCGACCACGAAGGTGATCTCATCGGGGAGGTCTACCGCACCCGTGCGCCCTGATCAGGCGAGCTCGCCCAGTGGCGCGATCTCGACGCCGGTCTCCTCACACACCCAGGACGGGGACGGGCCGCCGAGGTCGGGATCGATGTGCAGTGCATGCACCGGCCCGTCCTCGCAGCGCGTGCACACCGGCCACAGGCCCTCTCGGGTCCCACGACCGAACTCGTCGGCCAGCCGCTCCTGCACGTCCTGGGCGACCAGGCCCGCGATGAACTGCGCGCCCTCCGACCACTGCTCCAGCCACCAGCGGCGTTCGGTGCAGGCGTCCTCCAGCACGGTCACCGCTTCCGGCGTCGCCAGGCCTCGGGCCTGCAGGTCGGCGAGGACCTGGGCCCGGGCCTGAAAGATCGGCGCGTCGTCCACCCGGTCGTCTCCTCGGTCAGGCCGGCGAGTCGCCGGCGAGTGCGGCCAACTCGCGTTCGAGGTTGGCGCGCGCGGTCTGCTCCCAGTGCTCGTGTCCGGGCGCGGTGCGGAACAGTTGCGGCGCACCGGCGAGACTCCGCAGGACTTCGGCGCGACCGGCCGCGAAGATCTCGTCGGGCAGATGGGCGTACTCCGAGCGCACGGCCGCCACGTAGTCGTCGTACCGCTCCTGGGACGAGGCCAGGATCGACAGGTCGGCGTCGGAGAGTGCGCAACCGTTGGCGTCGTCCGTCTCGGGCCGGTGGTGCTCGGTGAGCCGGACCAGCCGCGCGACCTCGTCGACGGTCGAGGCGTCGACGTACGACGGCAGCGTCTCCTCGGCCCAGGTCGCCGAACGCTCCTCGGCGTCCCGCTCGCCGTCATAGACGGCGTCGTGGAACCAGGCGGCGAGCAGCACGGGCGTGCGGTCGTACGCCGCACCCGCGACCGCGAGCTCGTCGAGCTGGTGCAGCACCTCCGCGAGATGGCGGGTGCCGTGGTGGCCCCGGCTCGGATCGGCGTACGCCGAGAGCAGTTCGTCGCGCAGGGCGTCGGCGCCGGTCAATGGCCAGGGCAGGTCGGTCACGTCGGGATGGTCGTCCTCCATCCCGTCATTCAAACCGACCGCCCCGGCCGCTGTCACCGGCACCCCCACCTGCGCGCTCAGTCGCCCTTGACGTTGACGATCTGGCGCAGCACGTGCCGGACCTCCACGAGGTCGGCCGCGTCGGCCATGACCTGGTCGATGTCCTTGTACGCCGCCGGGATCTCGTCGATGAACGCGTCGGTGTCGCGGTACTCGATGCCGGTCATCGCCTCCCGCAGCTGCTCACGCGTGAAGGTCCGCCGGGCCTTCGACCGCGAGTACTCGCGTCCCGCTCCGTGGGGGGCCGAGTTGAGCGCGACCGGGTTACCGAGCCCGCTCACGACGTACGACGCCGTCCCCATCGACCCCGGGATCAGACCCGGTCGTCCGAGCTCGGCGTTGATGGCGCCCTTGCGGGAGAGCCACACGTCCTTGCCGAAGTGGCGCTCCTGCTCGGTGTAGTTGTGATGGCAGTTGATCTCCTCGCCCCGCTCGACCTCGTCGGCCGACCCGAGGCCGACCCACTCGGCGAACTGCCGCACGACGCGGTCCATCATCTCCTCGCGGTTGAGCAGGGCGTAGCGCTGCGCCCACCGCATCTCGCGGATGTAGGCCCAGAACTCGTCGGTGCCCTCGGCGAGGTAGGCAAGGTCCTTGTCAGGGAGGTCGATCCACCACTTCGCGCACAGGTCGCGGGCGACCTCGATGTGCTTCTGCGCGATCTTGTTGCCGACGCCCCGCGAGCCGGAGTGCAGGAACAGCCAGACCCGGTGCTGCTCGTCGACGGTGACCTCGATGAAGTGGTTGCCCGACCCGAGCGTCCCGAGCTGTAGGTCCCACCGCTTGGCATAGCGGCCGGGCTCGAAGCCGGCCCGCTCGGCCAGGCGGGTCAGCTCCGCGAGCCGCACCTCGGCGTGCTCGCGGCTGATCCGGCTGTTCGCCGCACCGGCCGACAGCGGGACGGCCCGCTCGATCGCCTCGCGGAGAGGTCGCCGGTCGGCGGGCAGTTGGTCGGCGGTGAACTGGGTCCGCACGGCGATCATGCCGCAGCCGATGTCGACACCGACCGCGGCCGGAATGATCGCGCCGAGGGTCGGGATGACCGAACCCACCGTCGCGCCCAGGCCCAGGTGGGCGTCGGGCATCAGCGCGAGGTGCGGGTGGATGAACGGCATCCGTGCCGTCGTCACCGCCTGGTCGCGCGTGCCTTGCTCGAGTATCGAAGCCCAGCTGAGGAGCTTCGGGGTGATCTTGTCCATCGTGGTGTCCTGCGTCGTGGCCCTTCTCGTGTGTACGTCGCGGCCGCGGATGCGACCGGCGCAGAACGCTACGGCCCGGGAAATGCGTTGCGCACGCATTTCCCGGGCCGTAGGGGGCCGTTCCTTGGGGCCTAGTCGATGACCGGCACGTTGGCGAGCGCTTCCGTGAGGGCC
>JASLDK010000441.1 GCA_030145945.1 Nocardioides sp. | reverse complement strand
AGCGACGACGGGAGCGCGGTGGCGCATCTGTCGCTGCCGTTCGTGACCCGCGCTGATGTCGATCTCGCGCGCAACGGCGACGAACTCGTGATGACCGTGGGGTCCTATCGACGGCTGCTGACATTGCCCCCGGGGCTCGCTCGGCTCCGGGTGGCTGGCGCGAGTGTGGTCGAGGGCGAGTTGCGAGTACGGTTCGCCGAGCCCACACCGACCGCTGAGACCACTGCGACCACTGGACCCGAGACTGCGAGGAGGGGCCGATGAGCGACCATCCCGATGACCTGGGCAGCGTCGGTGAGGAGGCGATGAAACTTCTCGGAGCCTTCGCCGACCTCGCCCGTCAGCACACGGGTGACGCCGCCGGCGGCGCCAGCGGACTCGCCGGCCAGATGGCTGCGATGGCCCACGACGTCAACGAGCACATCGCCACCGACTCCACCGAGTGCAAGTACTGCCCGGTGTGCCGGGTCGTGCACGCCGTACGACAGACCTCGCCCGACGTGAAGGCACACCTGATGGTGGCGGCGTCATCGCTGCTGCAGGCAGCGGCGAGTCTGATGGAGACCCCGCATCCGGCCAGCGACTCGGGAACCACCCGCGGGCCGGCGGTCGAGCGGATCGACCTCGACGACGCGGCCGAGCATGCCTCCGAGGCTCCGCCGGTGTCGCCTGACCGGGACCCGTCGCAATGACCGACCGGTTGACGTGCGGCATCGACATCGGCGGAACCAAGATCGCCGGAGCCGTGGTGGCCGAGGACGGCACGGTGGTGGCACAGACGCGGGTCGAGTCGCCAGCCACGGACGCTGGCGCGATGGCGACGGCGGTTGCCGGCCTGGTCGCCGAACTCGTCGCGGCTCATCCCGTCACCGCGGTGGGTGTGGGTGCCGCGGGTTATGTCGCCGCCGACCGCTCCACGGTGCTGTTCGCCCCGAACATCTCCTGGCGCAACGAGCCTCTCGGCGCCGACCTCGCCGGACTGACCGGTCTCCCAGTCGTCATCGAGAACGACGGCAACGCTGCAGCGTGGGGCGAATTCCGGTTCGGCGCAGGCCGCGAGTTCGACGATCAACTGATGGTCACTGTCGGCACCGGTGTCGGCGGTGGAGTCATCGTCGACGGCCACCTGCTGCGCGGCGCCTTCGGCGTCGGTGGAGAGATAGGACACCTCCGGCTGGTGCCGGACGGCATCCTGTGTGGCTGCGGCAACCGGGGCTGCTTCGAGCAGTACGGAAGTGGCACGGCACTGGTGCGCAGCACCCGAGATGCTGTGCTCGCCGATAGGCGGGGCGCGCGTGACCTGCTCGAACGGGCAGGCGGTGACGTCGAGTCGATCAACGGACCACTGATCACAGCGGCGGCCCAGGACGGGGACGCGTTCGCCATCGAGCAGCTCGCCCGGCTCGGGGAGCACCTCGGCCAGGGCATCGCATCCTTGGCTGCTGTGCTCGATCCCGGCGTCGTCGTCATCGGCGGTGGCGTCAGCGAGGCTCATGACCTTCTGCTCGACCCGATCCGCGAGAGCTTCGCCCGCGAGCTCACCGGACGCGGTTACCGTCCCCAGGCCGAGATCAGACTCGCCGCGATGGGCAACCGGGCGGGCGTCGTCGGCGCGGCCGACCTGGCTCGAGGTTGAGCCCATGACGTGGGTGGGTGTCGACATCGGCGGCACCAAGGTGTTGGCCGTCCGGATCGCAGCCGACGGAGCAGTCGAGGCGACTGCGACCCGGCCGATGCCGGGACGCACGGCCGGCGTCGAGGAGGTCGAGGAGGCGGTCGCCCTCGCCGCGCGCGAGGTGTACGCCGACGGCGACCCCCGCGCCGTGGGTGTCTCCGCTGCGGGTCTGGTGGACGGGGAGGGCGAGCGCTATCTGTTCGGCGCACACCTGCCGTGGCGGGATGCGCCTGTGCGACGCCGACTCGAGGGCCGGATCGGCCTGCCCGTCGTACTCGACAATGACGCCAACTGCGCTGCTCTGGCCGAGCTGACGCTGGGCGCTGCCCGAGGTGTCGGTTCGATGCTGATGATCACCATCGGAACGGGGATCGGCGGTGCTGTCGTCGTGAACGGCCGCGTGATGCGGGGCGCACACGGTCTGGCGGGGGAGTTCGGGCACATGCAGGTCGTGCCCGACGGTCTGCCGTGCGAATGCGGCCTTCGAGGCTGCTGGGAGCAGTACTGCAGCGGTCGCGCGCTCGAGCGGGTCACCCGCGTGGCCCTGGGCCGCCACCTCGACGGCCCCGAGGTCACCGCACTGGCGCGGGCGGGTGACGCGGTCGCGTTGCAGTCGTTCGCATCGATCGGCACCTGGCTCGGAGTCGGCGCTGCTGGTCTGGTCTCCGCCTTCGACCCGGAGCTGGTTGTCATCGGCGGTGGTGTGTCCGCCGTCGGCGACCTCCTGCTGGGGCCTGCCCGGACAGCACTGGGCGACTCGTTGCAGGGCACGGACTTTCGCGACGTACCGCGACTGGCGTTGGCGACGATCGGACCCGAGGCGGGTGCCGTCGGCGCTGCGCTGCTGGCTCGGGGCGGGCGATGAACACGAGTCGCATGCAGTGGGCGATCTGGGGTGGGACCCGACTGTTGCTGGTCGTGTTGCTCGCGACGATCGAGTCGGGTTCGTTCTCCGACTTGAACTACTACCGGGAGAGCCTCGCCAGCCTTCACACCCACGGCGTTGGCGGAACCCTGGCCGAATATCCGGTGCCGGCCTTCCTCGTCCTCGCCCTGCCCTATGCGCTGCTGGCGGTGGTCGGCGCCACCGACGCCTACCAATTCGTGATCCTGGTGCTGGTGTTGGTCCTGGACGGTGTCTTCCTGCGCATGCTGGTTCGCAGCGTCGATCGTCACGCAACGACGACGGGAAGCCGGCCGGACCGGCTTCCCGTGTGGTGTTGGCTGGCGGCGACCCCGGCTCTCGGCGCGCTTGCCTATGCACGCTTCGACCTGCTGCCCGGAGTGCTCATCGCGCTGGCGCTGCTCGTGTTCACGTCGTCGCCGCGCCGGGCTGCGATCCTCGGTGGCCTGGCGACGGGCGTGAAGTACACGCCCGCGCTGGTGTTGCCGGGACTCGCCGCTCCGCGTCGCGTTCGGTGGCAGGTAGTGGCGACCGGAGCCGTGACCGGGGTCGGGTTGGTGGCCGTCAGCATCCTCGTCGGTGGGTGGAGTCGGGTGATGTCGCCGCTCGACTACCAGGGCCATCGTGGCCTCCAGATCGAGTCCCTCGCGGCAACGCCGGTCATGGTGCGGCGGGTCTTCGAACCGGCGCCCTATCGCGTGCACTTCGCGACCTCGCTGTCCTGGGAGATCGAAGGTCCGTGGACACAGGGCCTGATGCTGGCCGCCGCGGTGTTCACCGCCGTCCTGACTGCGCTGGTGCTGGTGCTGTGGTTGTTCGCCTGGCGACGGCTCGAGGACCCGGAGATCGCCCTGCCCGCGGTCATCTGGCTCACCCTCGGCTCGTTGACGGCGTTCGTGGCCAGCAGCAAGGTGTTCAGTCCGCAATACCTGCTGTGGCTGCTGCCCGCTGCTTGCGCAGGGTTGGCTGTCGTTGGAGGTCGCCAATCCAGACGGCTTCGGCGCTGGACGGCAGGGCTGTTGGCAGTCGCGGTCCTGACGCACATGATCTTCCCGCACGGCTACGTGTCGTTGATCAACGACAGCGGCTGGGGCGGCGTCGTCGTGGCGTTGCTGGTGGTTCGCAACCTGATGATCGCCGCGCTCTGCGTCACCGCCCTGTGGGCGGCGTACGACGAGATCAGACGCGTGCCCCGTCGTCCCACGGATCACGGGGAGATCCCGGCGTCCTCATGACGAGGTAGCAGAACCCGCCGACGAACCAGGCGACCAGGATCCAGCTGACCTCGACCGGCAGGCTGAGTCCGAAGATCAGGCAGATCAGCAGGACCGCGGGCGATCCGAAGACGCCGATCCACGCGATCATCCGGTCAGCGGGAGGGATCGGAATGGGCGGCGGCGCGGGAGGAACGAATCGGTCCTCGTGAATGGAATCCTCGTCGGTGTCCAGGTCGTCGCGATCCGGGTCGATGTCGTCGAGGCCATCGATCTCCTCCTGCCGTTCCGGCACGTCGAGGTCGACCGGTTCGAGTTCGACGCGTTCGCCGTAGTTGTCGACGATCGACTGCCACACCGCGTCCTCGGAGGAGTCAGGGTTGTCCCGCTGCACCGGTCCAGCGTACGCCCGGGCCGGTAGTCCGATCTATGCGTCGTCGCCGGGGGTGGGCGCCGCCGTGACGCGGGCGATGAAGTCCGCTGACTCCGCGAAGATCGTCGGTGCATCGTTGTCGAGGGTGGCGACGTGGAAGCTGTCCGGGAGGCCGATCCGGGTGATGTCGGTGGAGTTGACGCCCTTGAGCACGAGCGGTTCGGTCACACCGTCGACGACGTGGTCGTCGGCGGAGCGGAAGTAGATCAGCGGTGAGGTGATCCGCGACAGGTCGCCGCGCAGTGCGGGCCATGCCTGGATCAAGGAGTGGATCGCCCTGAGCGGGGTGCGGTCATAGCCGCTCTCGTCGACGCCGGACTTCTTGATGTCGTTGGCGATCGCCGGGAACGAGGGCACGAGGTGCTTGAGGACCGGCAGCAGCTTCACGTCGAGACGCTTCGTGCCGACCGCGGGATTGACCACCATCACGCCCGCGACGTCGGCGGGGCGGTCCGCGGCCAACCGCAGCACCAGCGCGCCGCCCATCGAGAGGCCGCCGATCACCACCGCGTCGTGCTCGGCCAGCAGCGCGTCGAAGGTTCGGGTGATCTCGGCGTACCAGTCCTGCCAGCGCTTGGTGTTGAGGTCCTGCCACGTCGTGCCGTGCCCGGGCAGGAGCGGTACGACGACGCCGTACCCGAGGGAACCGAGGTGCTCACCCCACGGGCGCATCGACGCAGGCGAGCCGGTGAAGCCGTGGCTGAGAAGAACCCCGATCCGGCGACCGCCGGTCAGCTCGGGGCGGGCGGTGATGGTGAGGGGCTCGTTCTGCGCGGGCATGTACACATTGTGCCGCTCGCGGCTACATCTTGTTGGCGTGGAGGCACTACGGTGGACTCCGATCGGGCGGGCGCCCGGCGACGGCAGAGAGGCGCGGTCTGGTGTTCTACTGGTTCCTGAAGTTCATCGCTCTCGGGCCCCTGCTGAAGGTAATCTTCCGACCGCACGCCGAGGGTGTCGAGAACGTCCCCTCGAGCGGGCCCGCGATCCTCGCCAGCAACCACCTGTCGTACGCCGACTGGCTGTTCATGCCGCTGGTCATCCCGCGGATGGTGCGTTTCGTCGCGAAGGCCGAATACTTCACCTCGCCCGGGATCAAGGGCTGGTTGCAGAAGAACTTCTTCAGCGGCACCGGCAACATCCCGATCGACCGCACCAGTGGTGACGCCGCCTCCGGCGCCCTCGTCTCGGCCAAACGGGTCCTTGCCGAGGGCGAGCTGTTCGGCATCTACCCCGAAGGCACGCGCTCCCACGACGGTCGTCTCTACCGCGGCAAGACCGGCATTGCCCGGCTCACCCTGGAGACCGGTGTCCCGGTGATCCCGGTCGCTGTCGTCGGCACCGATGTCGTGGCGCCGCCGGGCAAGAAGTTCGGCCGGATCACCCGTCCCACCGTGCGATTCGGCAAGCCGCTCGACTTCTCGCGCTACGCCGGCATGGAGAACGACCGCTTCATCCTGCGCTCGATCACCGACGAGATCATGTACGAGATCATGCGGCTCTCCCAGCAGGAGTACGTCGACATGTACGCCACCCGCGCCAAGGCCGAGTCGCGCAAGACCGACCGCGACGGCGGCGAGGGCAAGCTCGCGTCCTGATGTCGATGGCGCAGGCCACGACGACTCGGGCCGCGATCGCGGTCGAGGACCGCATGTTCCGCGCCCTCGCGGTGCTGCGCTTCGTGGTCCTCATCCACGCCGTGGTCCTCAACGCGGTCCGCAACAACTTCGACCATCCCGCGCTCGGATGGGTGTGTGTCGGCATCATGGTGGTGGCGACGGTCGCCCTCACGATCGTGTACGCCGCCCCCGAACGGCGGATGCCCGTCGTCCTGCTGCTCGACCTGGCCCTGGCGGTTGGCCTACTGCTGGCGACGCCCGTGGTCAAGGGAGAGTGGTTCAACGCGACCATCCCGGGTTACTGGATCGTCGGAGCCCTGCTGGCATGGGCGATCCGCTTCGGCTGGACGGGTGGAACCGCCGCAGGTGTCGTGCTGGGCGCGGTGGACCTGCTCATCCGATCCGATCTGAGCCAGAAGAACTGGGGCAACGTCTTCCTGATCCTCCTCGGCGGCTCGATGGTCGGCTTCCTGTGTGAGTCGTTGAAGTCGATGGCAGCCGAGCGCGACCTGGCCCAGCGCGAGGCGGCAGCGGGTGCCGAACGAGCGCGGCTGGCCCGCGCCGTGCACGACGGGATGCTGCAGGTGCTCGCGCTCGTGCAGCGCCAGGGTGGTGAACTCGGACGCGCGGCCGGTGAGCAGGAGGCGGCGCTGCGCACGCTGATCCGGTCCCAGGACGCTGTGGGATCGACCATGCCCGCGAACGGCGGTGGGACCACGGATCTGGCTGCCGCGCTCGGCGCCCTCGGTCGTCGGCCGCGCACCGAGATCGCACTGCCTGCCGGTGTCGTCGAGTTGCCTCCACCCACAGTCGCGGAACTGGTCGCCGCGGTGCGGGCGTGTCTGGACAACGTCGACCGTCATGTCGGCACTGACGCCCCAGCCTGGGTCTTGGTCGAGGATCTCGGCGACCACGTCGAGGTGACGGTTCGCGACGAGGGTCCCGGCATCCCCTCCGGTCGGCTGGAGGCCGCCGAGAACGACGGCCGGCTCGGTGTCGTCGAGTCGATCCGGGGACGCATCCGCGACCTGGCTGGCACCGCCACCCTCGACACCGGCACGCACGGGACCGAGTGGACCTTCGTCGTACCCCGTCCGGACGGTCGAGGAGGGCCGCGATGACCATCCACAGCACCCACCCTTTCGCTGACGCCGATCCCGATCCGGCCCGACGTCTCCGGGGCCATGTCACGGGTGCGGTCACGCTGTGGACCTCGGGCGCGGACCCCGATCGGTCCGGCTTGACGGTGACCTCGATGATGATCGCGCTCGGCCCCGAGCCGACCGCACTCGCACTGCTCGATCCGGACTCCGACCTCGTGGACACGCTGCGCGAGACAGGCCGCGGCGTCGTGCAACTGCTGTCGTGGGAGGACCGAGGGCTGGCCGAAGCCTTTGCCGGCACGGCGCCTGCGCCGGGTGGGCCGTTCCGGCAGGCACCGTTCGTGCAGGAGGACCACGGTCCCCGCCTGGGGAGCGCGACCACCTGGGCCGGCGTCCGACTGGTCGGCGAGCGTGAGATGGGTTGGTCGGTCGAGGTTTCCTGCGTGCTCGAGCGGATCGAGGTCGGCGACGACGTGGATCCACTGATGCATCGGCGGGGACGCTTCCATAGGGTCGGTCCATGACCGACCGGATCCGGGTGATGGTGGTCGACGACCACCCGATGTGGCGTGATGCCGTCGAGCGCGATCTCACCGACGCGGGCTTCGAGGTGGTCGCGGTGGCCGCCAACGGCACCGACGCGCTCACCAGGTTCGCCGCGACCCGCCCCCAGGTCGTCGTGCTCGATCTCCAGATCCCCGCACCCACGGGCGTCGAGGTGACTGCGCAGGTGCTGGCCCAGGATCCGTCGGCGCGCGTGCTGATCCTGTCGGCGTCGGGGGAGCAGGACGACGTGCTGGCTGCGGTCAAGGCCGGTGCCACGGGATACCTCCTCAAGTCGGCCTCGCGGGACGAGCTGCTGGACGCCGTACGCCGCGTCGCTGCGGGCGACACCGTGTTCACCCCCGGACTCGCTGCGCTGGTGCTGGGGGAGTTCCGCCGGATGAACCAGCCGGTGCCGCCCGGTGAGCGACTGACCGATCGCGAGACGGAGGTGCTCAAGATGGTCGCGAAGGGCATGTCCTACAAGCAGATCGCCGAGCGGCTGGTGCTCTCGCACCGGACCGTCCAGAACCATGTCCAGAACTCCTTGCGCAAGCTGCAACTGCACAACCGCGTCGAGCTCACCCGCTATGTCATCGAGCAGGGACTGGACGAGGATGACTGACCTCCTGGCCGTCGCGGACGAGCTCTACGGCTTGCCGCTGCCGGAGTTCACACCCGCACGCGATGCGCGGGTCAAGGAATTCAAGGGGACGCCGCTGGCCGCCGAGGTCAAGGCCTTGCGCAAGCCCAGCCTGGCCGCTTGGGTGGTCAACCTCCTGGTACGCCGGGAGGCGGCTCAGGTCGACCAGGTGCTCAGCGTCGGGGCGGCCCTGCGCGAAGCTCAGGCCGCGATGTCCGCCGGAGAGCTGCGCGCGCTGACCAAGCAGCGCCGTCAGGTGACGGCCGCCGTCACCACCCAGGCCCGTCGACTCGCCGGCGAGGAAGGTGTCAAGGTCACCGAGGCCGTCGCCGAGCAGGTGGAGGCAACGCTCACCGCCGCCATGGTCGACGCCGAGTGCGGCCGGGCCGTGCGCAGTGGACTGTTGGTGGCGGCCCTGCGGACCACCGGCGTGGAGCAGATGGACCCGATCGTGCTGGGAAGCTCCGTGGCACTCCCCGCCGCGCTGGGATTCAGTGCAACTCCGCGCGAGGCCCCGCGTCCGGGACCGCCCGACCTACACGTCGTACCCGATCCGGACCGGGTGGCGAAGGCGCGTGCTGCCGCCGAGGAACGTCTGGAGGCGGCGGCCGAGGAGCACGAGGCAGCCCGGGCGGCCCACGACGAGACGCTCGCGGAGCTGGATCGGCTGTCCGCGCGGTCGCTGCAGGTGCAGGCGGAGATCGACGAGCTGCGGCGCAGGTTGACCGAGCTCGAGGACGAGTCCGACGGCCTCGACGAGGAGATCGCCGAGGCGGAGGAGGTTCGCGACGGTGCGTCGGCGGACCTGCGGACCGCTGCTGCCGAGAGAGACGCCGCCCAGGCAGCCCTCGACAAGCTCGACCGAGCGGTTTCAGGCTGACTGGCGCACGATCGCCAGGATCCGCCGGTCGATCCACGACAGGTCGGGCGCGACACGCATCTCGTAGTTCTCGGTGCCGACCCACGTCATGAAGTCGCGATGGCCTGCCGCCGTCGCGAAGGCCGTCAGTTCTTCGCGCAGGCCTGCGTCAACGTCGACCTTCTCGTCATCCGTGGAGGCGGTCAGATAGAGCTCGCTGATGCCCAGGAGCCGCAACAGTTCAGGGATCGGGGCCGCGTGGTCGTCGACACGGAGGTCCACGGCCACGTCGTCGAACCCGCCGTACCCGGCGCCATCGCGCACGACCAGGATCGCGGCCGACTGACGCCCGCGCTTGTCGCCCCCGGCCTCGTCACCGGCCGACAACGCCGCGATCAGGCGGTCCTGCAGCGGAGCATTCTCGGGCGAGGCGAGCCAGGCCGACTCCATCGCCTCGACGACCTCCGGTCCGGTCAGGCAGTTGCCCTGGATCGCATAGCCGTCGCCGACCAGGCTGCCTGCCCACGGGATGCACTCGACGCCGGTGTGGGAGGCGGCGTTGCCGTCGATGTCGACGATCCCGACCTGCCGGTGGGCATGACCGCTGTCCTCCTCGATCAACCGCTGCAGGGCGACGTTCGCGGTCGCGCCGTCGTCGAGGTGCGACAGGGCCAGGCCTTTGTAGGCGACATTGGCGTCGGCCTGGGTCGCCAGCGCCCCGACCCCCGCCACGGCAGCCGGAACGGCGTTGCCGACGGCCAGGAACTTCGAGGCGACGGCGACACCCCAGGTGTCGCCGTCAGCGGATCGGGCCACGATCGAGAAGGTCATGGCCTCACCTTAGAGATCGCGCAGCGTAGGTTGGACACATGCGCGTCGGAGTGCTCACGGGAGGCGGTGACTGCCCCGGACTCAACGCCGTGATCAGGGCCGTCGTCCGCAAGGGTGTCAACGGTCACGGCTTCGAGTTCGTCGGCTTCCGCGACGGCTGGCGTGGCCCGTTGGACGGCATCACGATGCCACTCGGGATCGAGCAGTGCCGCGGGATCCTCCCGCGGGGCGGGACCATCCTCGGCTCCTCGCGGACCAATCCCTTCGCCGTCGACGGTGGCGTCGAGCGGATCAAGGACAACCTGGCTGCGGCGGGTGTCGACGCGTTGATCGCGATCGGCGGAGAGGACACCCTGGGCGTCGCGACGAAGCTGGCCGATCTCGGAGTCGCCGTGGTCGGCGTGCCCAAGACCATCGACAACGACCTGTCCGGCACCGATTTCACCTTCGGCTTCGACACCGCGGTCAACGTCGCGACGGAGGCGATCGACCGTCTGCATACGACCGCCGAGTCCCACCACCGCGTGCTGGTCGTCGAGGTGATGGGACGGCACGCGGGCTGGATCGCCCTGCATTCCGGGATGGCCGGCGGCGCGAGCGCCGTCCTGATCCCCGAGGTCCCCTTCGACATCGACGCCGTGTGCGCCCACGTCGAGACCCGCTTCCGCAGCGAGTACGCCCCGATCATCGTGGTCTCCGAGGGCGCCGTTCCCGCGGACGGATCCGGCATGACGTTGGCGAGCGGCGAGAAGGATTCGTTCGGGCATGTCCGCCTCGGCGGCATCGGCGACCGCCTCGCCCACGAGATCGAGCAACGCACCGGCAAGGAGGCGCGCGCCGTCGTCCTCGGTCACATCCAGCGCGGCGGCACCCCCACCGCCTTCGACCGCTGGCTCGCCACCCGCTTCGGGCTCCAGGCCGTCGACGCCGTCGCGGACGGGGAGTACGGCGTCATGGTGGCCCTGCGCGGCACCTCCATCGTGCGGGTGCCGCTGGCGGAGGGCACCGGGGCGCTGAAGCTCGTCAGCCCCCAGGAGTACGCCGAGGCGCAGGTGTTCTTCGGCTGATCCGTCTTGCTCCGTCCGGCTCGGACGAGGTTTCACACCGCTCGCAGGTTCTCGGTGGTCCGAAACCTGCGAGCGGTGTGAAACGCGCAGACCGGCGGCTTCCGACAGGTGGTTTCACGCTCCTGTCCTCAGGTTCTGGATGGTCGCGTTTGTCCCCACCCCGCTCCCGGGCAGCCCCATCGGCATGGTTGGTGAGTGGCGTCCGATCCTCATGGAGCGACCTGTGATGGTGTGGCCCGTCTCGATCGACCCCGCGGGAGAGACAGGACCCACCCGCGGTCGCGCCGCTGGACCGGGCTGGCGTCGTACCGGCCGTGGTCTCTATGTCCCCGCCCGCGTCGATCCGCGGCGAACCGGCCAGAGGATCGCCGAGGCATTTGCCCGTTCCGGAGGCGGAGGCATCGTCACTGGTTGGGCCAGCCTGTGGTTGCACAGGGCGGCCTACTTCGACGGACTGTTGGGCGATGGCCGCACGACGACGCCGGTGCCGCTCCTCGAACACGAGTGCCGGCTCCGCGGCACGGCGGACGTGCAGGTGATCAGGCGCCAGATCCCTGATGGCGGGCACACGATGCCCGGCGCCCACGGAAGCCGCCTCGCGCGTGAGCCACTCCTCCTCGCTGACGAGCGCAGCGCATCGCCTCAGGAGTCACGCTTCCGATTCGTCTGGCAGGTCACGGCCGGTTGGCCGCGCCCGCTGGTGAATCGCGACATCCTCGACCTGGACGGTCGCTTCATCGGCCGGCCGGACCTCTTCGACCCGGATCGGGGCATCGTCGGTGAGTTCGCTGGAGCGGTCCACCGTGACCGAGCACGGCATCGCAATGACGTCCGGCGAGAGGACCTGTTCCGACGGGCCGGCCTGGAGTACGTCGAGGTGGTCGGTGCCGACCTCCACGACACCCGACTCGTGCTGGACCGGATGCACGCAGCCGCGGCCCGCGCTGGTTCCCAACCCCAGCGGTGGCAACTCGGCCTGCCGCCCGCGCCCCTCGACGACATCCTCGACGATCGCGAGTTCATGATCGCCCTGCATGAAGGCAGCGTTTGACACCGCTCGCAGGATTTCGGGGCCTGAAACCTGCGAGCGGTGTGAAACGTGAGGGCCTCAGATGGGGGTGCGGGGAAGCGCGGCGTACCCGGCCGCCAACTCCTCCAGCACACGCTCGTCGACCGTCAGCGGGTGGCCGTCGATCTCGGTGATGGCGCGCACGGGGGCGTTGACGTTGACCGCCAGCACGAGCTCGCACTCCGCCAGGTCGGCCACGAGGACCCGGTCACGGTGGACCGTCCAGCCCAAGCGGCCCAGCACCGAGGTCAGGCTGTGGACCGTGACGCTGTCCAACACGTCGGCAGCAGGGGTGACGGCCACACCGGCCGACAGCGCGATCACGCTCCAACTGGCACCCTCCAACACCTCGCCGTCGGCAGTCACCAGCAGCGCATCGTCGAACCCGGCGAGACGGGCCTGTCGGCGTACCCGGAGCTGGGCGGTGAGCCCGGTGGACTTGAGTTCGGGGTCGTCGCGGCGGAACGGTACGGCGCTCACGCGCAGCCCCGGGGCGATCGCATCGGGCGGAGGGGCCGGACGTGAGGAGACCAGGACCAGGTGGCCAGCGGCGCGTTCCGGTGCGAGGTGCTCGAAGGTCTCGGGATAGATGGTGACGCGCACGGTGCAGCGCTCGGCGGGGAACAGGACCAGATGCCGGCGCAAGGCATTCGTGACGACCTCGCGCGCCAGGTGCTCTCCCCACATCCGGGAGACTCCGTCGGTCAGGCGGGCGAGGTGGCGATCCCAGCCCAGCACTCCGCCGTCCTCGAGGACGAAGGTGGTGAAGCAGCCGTAGGGGTACAACGCCAACTCGGGTGGCACCCCCTCGCAGGGCAGGCCGTCGAGTGAATGCCCCGTCACGGTGTGCTCTGGGAGGCCGGCGCCGGTTTCACCAGGGCGCCGCGCGCGAAGGCCGCCGAGCGCTCCTCATAGCTCGCGAACTCGTCGAAGCTGGGGGCACCGGGGGAGAGGAGGACGACGTCGGAGGTGCTCGAACGCGCTTGCGCGAGGGCATCGTCGAAGTCACGGGCCAGATGGCCGTCGAGTCCGGTTGCCTGCAGATCCTCCAGCAGCCGTCGACCAGCTGGGCCGACCAATAGCACGGTGACGGGCGTCGGCACGACGCACAGATAGGAAACCAGAGGGTCGAACGCCAGCCCGCGATCGGCGCCGCCTGCGATCAGGGTCACCCGCTGGCCCTCGAAGGTCTGCAGGGCCGCCACCACGGCTTCGGGCGCAGTGGCGAGGCTGTCGTCGATCCAGAGTCGGTCGTCGCCCGACGGCACCCGCTCCAGACGGTGCTCGAGGGGACGCAGGGTCTCCAACGACGCCAGCATGGCTGCGCGCATCGTGTCGGAGGGTGAGCAGCGGATCGTGGCCGCTGCGAGCGCCAGGGTGATGTTGGCCAGGTTGTGGCTGCCCCGCAGCGGAATCCGGGCGCTCTCGAGCTCGCCGACTCCCTGCCAACGCAGCGTCCCGCCCACGACCTCGATGCCGAAGTCGCCCGGAGTGTGGATCGTCGTCGTCGCATCGACGCGACGGGCCAGGGCAGCCAGCAGGTCGGGGTTGTCGTCCGGGACGACGACGTACGACGCCCCATGGGCGACCAGGTTGAGCTTGTCGTGCACGTACTGCTCGAAACCCCCATGCCAGGGGAGGTGTTCGGGATAGAGCGACGTGACCACCGCGATCCGCGGCGACACGTCGACCTCCGCGGCCTGATAGCTCGACACCTCGACGACGGCGACCTCGGACCGCTCGGCGGCCTCGGAGGTGACGGGTGTTCCGACGTTGCCGACCAGGGCTGCGCTCAGGCCCGTGGCCTCGACGACGTGCTGGATGACGGCTGAGGTGGTGCTCTTGCCCTTCGTGCCGGTCACGGCGATGACGCGGTCGCTGTTGGCGCGCAGCCACAGGGCCATCAACGAGGTGATCTCCACGCCGGTCGCTGCGAGATGCTGATAGTCGGCTCCCGTCTTCGGGATCCCGGGCGACTTGACCACGACATCTGCCGCTTCGAGGCAGGTCAAGGCGGCAGGGCCGCTCACCGCCACCTCGTGCAGGTCGTCGGGGACCGAGCCGTCGCCAGTGACGGCAACGCGGGCATCAATGCCGACGCGCGCCAAGGCGTCCCAGGTCGCGCGCCCCTCGCGCCCCGCACCCCAGACGACGACGGATCGTCCGCGCAGCTCGTCAAACAGCACGGGCGACAACCTCGAGTTGCGGGGAGAGGAAGTGCTCGTGCTCGTGGAAGGCGAACACCGCCTCGGCCTCGGCATCCGTGCTTCTGTAGGCCGCCAGTTCCGGTCGGTCGAGGAACGGATGTCCACGCCAGTCCTCGCGGCTGCGCAACAACTCGAGCGCGACCCGACACTCGTCCGGCTCGCCCACGCACTCGAACGGCTTCACCAGGCCGTCGGCGCCCAACAGCTCGAGGAATCCGGTCAGCTGGGTCTCGTCGGCGAACAGGTCCCGCCCTCCGAAGATCGCGAGCAGCTCCTCGCGAGGAAGGAACGGGGAGAGACACAGGAAGACGAACCGGCACTTCGGGCAGTCGCCGCACCAACTGGTGCGGTCCTCGGCGTTCAGCTTGAACGCACGATTGCAACTGGTGAAGACACCGTGATAGCTGCGGTGTTCGGCAAACCGGCGGGCGATCCGCAGCTCCGACACCGGGCGCAGTAGGGACACGTAGTTCGGCGCACCGTCCGGCAGACTCGAACGCAGCAGCCGCTCGAACTCGATGCCCTTCGACCACTGGTGATTGATGTCGCGCCCGTGCCAGGCGACATTGCCGTACGACGAGCTCGCCTCGTTGCTGAACGCGACCGTGTCGAAGCCCAGTGCCGCGGCACAGATAAGCGCGATCACCGAGTTCACCGCCGTCACCGGGACATGGCCGTTGGGGGCACCTTGGCGGTTCAGTTCGAACAGTGCAGGGTCCAGGCGTCGTCGTACGGTGTTGAGGGGGAGGCCCGCCACCCGAGAGGTCTCCTCGATGGGCGTGTAGCTGTTGACGGAGAACAACTCGACCTCGACGCCGCTCGCGCGAAGCGCCTCGATGGAGACGATCGAGTCCTTCCCGCCGCCGACCGCGACCAGCACCCGCAGCGGATCACCATCCTCGGTGGCCAGCGACCTTGGCGGGAGCACGGGTGCGACGACGTCGGTGCCGAGGACCTCGGGCAGGTCGTTGACGTAGGCGAATTCCCCCAGCCCGTTGCCCGTCACCTGCTCGATGAACCTGCGCTCGACGTCGGTCAGGCCGGCGGGTGCGCCGAGGGTTCCGGGTGCGAACGCCTTGAAGTAGCTCAGCGACGCGGCCAACGACAGCAGTCGGAGCAGGCCGTCCAGGACCTTCGGCTCGACCGGATCGAGTGACATCGGGAACTCGATCACTTCGGCGAACTCGTGTGACACGCCCGCATCCCGCCCGGCAAAGTGAAGGGTCACGACCTGCCCGTCGACCTCGGGGGCGAGACAGTCGAGTCCACGTTCGGTCACCACGGCCACGATCCTAGTGGCCACGTCGCGAGCAGCCCGTCCCACGAGTGACTGCCGACTCCGTGCTGCACCTCACCGCGCCGTAAACTCTGGGCGTGAGCACTCTTCCGTCCCTCGAGCAGTTGCACGCCATCGGAGCGAAGCAGCAGCCGTCGTACGACGACCCTGCGGCCCTCGCCGCAGCCGTCGAGCGACTGCGCACGCTGCCCCCGCTGGTGTTTGCGGGCGAGTGTGACGAGTTGAAAGCCAAGATCGCCGCAGCCAGCCGCGGTGAGGCGTTCCTGCTCCAGGGCGGCGACTGCGCCGAGACGTTCATCGACGCCACCGCCGACAACACCCGCAACAAGTTGCGGGTCCTGCTGCAGATGGCCGTCGTGCTGACGTATGCCGCGTCCGTTCCGGTGGTCAAGGTCGGCCGTCTCGCGGGGCAGTACGCCAAGCCTCGCTCGTCGGACACCGAGACCCGCGGAGACGTCACGTTGCCGGCGTACCGCGGCGATGCCGTCAACGGCTTCGACTTCACCCCCGAGTCGCGCCGCCCTGACCCGCAACGGCTGCTCGAGGTCTACCACGCCTCCGCCTCGACGCTGAACCTCGTGCGCGCCTTCACCACGGGCGGGTACGCCGACCTCCGTCAGGTGCACACCTGGAACTCCGACTTCGTCCGCAACAGTCCGGTCGGCCAGCACTATGAGGCGATGGCCGCCGAGATCGATCGCGCCCTGACCTTCATGCAGGCCATCGGCGCTGACCCGGAGGAGTTCCACCGGGTCGACTTCTACTCCTCGCACGAAGCATTGCTGATGGAGTACGAGCACGCGATGACCCGCATCGACTCGCGCACCGACGAGCCCTACAACGTGTCCGGTCACATGGTGTGGATCGGCGAGCGCACCCGTCAGCTCGACGGCGCGCACGTCGAATACTTCAGCCACATCCGCAACCCGATCGGCTGCAAGCTCGGCCCCACCGCGACCGCCGACGACGCCCTGGCGCTCGCCGCCAAGCTCAACCCGACCAACGAACCCGGCCGCCTGACCTTCATCACCCGTTACGGCGCGAGCAAGATCCGCGAGGGTCTGCCTGCCCTGGTCGAGAAGGTCACCGCCGAGGGCGTCGACGTGGCCTGGGTGTGCGACGCCATGCACGGCAACACCTTCGAAGCGTCCAACGGTTACAAGACCCGCCGCTTCGAGGACGTCCTCGACGAGGTGCTCGGCTTCTTCGAGGTCCACCGTGCCCTCGGCACGGTGCCTGCGGGCATCCTCGTCGAGAACACCGGCGATGACGTCACCGAGATCATCGGCGGTGGCGAGGAGTTGGACGAGCAGGGCCTGGCCCACCGCTACGAGTCGGTCGTCGACCCGCGCCTCAACCGCGTCCAGTCGCTCGAACTCGCCTTCAAGGTTGCTGAGAACATCCGCAGCGTCAGGAAGAAGTAGGCGCCTACGGCGCCGTTAGCGCGGGGCGCCGCGAAGCCGGACGTCGCTGATCGCGGTGAAGTCGCGTCCGTTCGGCCCTGAACCGGGGGCGCTCACCTCGACCAGGTGCATCACGACCTTCGACGTGGCGACGGGACCGACGGGTTGCAACTGCATGGTCCGGCGGTCGGTGAGGGTCTGGGTGATCCGGGTGCCGTCGTCGAACTCCCACTGGACCGCGCGGATGCGCCGGTTTCCGGCATACCAGTCGACGCCGCGACCGCCCTTGGCATAGCCGTTGATCAGGCCGACCTCGGTCAGCACCATCTCGCGACCCAGATTGAGCACGATCGCGGATCCGGTGCCGTCACCGGGCATTCGCCAGGCGGTGCGGGGTTGGGAGTCGAGCATGTTGGTGCCGGCGTACGTCACCGGCTGGTTGCGCCGATCCCGTGACGGCGGTGCCGTCGCCGGCACACTGACGCTCGCCGCTGAGGTCAGGTCGGAGAGGTCGCCCGGTGCGGGTGCCTCGACGTTCCCGCCGGTGCCCTGGCTGTCGGGCTGCGCGGCGTCGGGGTCGCTGGCTCCCGGGTCGGGGGAGGCGGGGCCGCTCGCGGAGGGCGCCGACTTCGCCTGTTGTTGAGCACGATGGGTGCTGCCCTTGCCCGAGCCCACGAGCAGCACGACGCCGACGCCCGCGATCAGCGCGAGCACCAGGAGCGCGATCGTCCACGGCAACCACGGGGTACGCCGGCGAGGTCGATCAACGCCTGGTGGCGCCGGGTGCAACGGCGCCGGCGTCAGTGTCGGCGGCACGACCGGCGCTGCCGCAGGCGACAGGTCGACCTGTGTCATGTCGGCATACAACGGGTAGCGGGCTGCTGGCGGCGCCTGTCCTGCGGGAGGTGGCACGCTCGTCGGTGGGTACGCCGGGGGCGGCGGGAGCGGTTGCTGGTCGACCGGCTGGATCACCGGCGGAGTCGAAGGCACACTGACGGCGGGCACGGTCCCGGGAT
>JASLDK010000438.1 GCA_030145945.1 Nocardioides sp. | reverse complement strand
GGCGGCCTCGCCGATCGAGGGCACCGAGACCCTCGGCCAGGCGCTCGCCGGCCAGGCCCCGACCTTCGACTCTGTCGACGTGAGCGACGACGACACCGCCGTCATCCTCTACACCTCCGGCACCACCGGTCAGCCCAAGGGCGCCGAGCTGCGCCACCGCAACATGCGGGCCAACGCGCTCGCGGGCACGGACCTGTTCGGCGCCAGTGCCGACAAGCCGGACACCTTCTTGTGCGTGCTGCCGCTGTTCCACTCGTTCGGCCAGACCGTCATCCAGAACGGCGCCTTCGCCTTCGGCGGCACCGTCGTGATGCTGCCGCGCTTCGAGGCTGCGGCGGCCATCGGCCTCATGCTCAAGGAAGAGGTCTCCTTCTTCGCCGGTGTCCCGACGATGTACTGGGGCCTGCTCAATGCCCTCGACGACACCGTCGACGTCGCCACTCTCGCCAAGAACCTGCGCGTCGCGGTCGCCGGCGGCGCGGCCCTCCCGGTCGAGGTGCACCGCGAGTTCGAGAAGCGCTTCGGCGTCACCATCCTCGAGGGCTACGGCCTGTCCGAGACCTCGCCCGTGGCGAGCTTCTCCCGCCTCGGCGAGGAGGTCCGCGTCGGTTCCATCGGTACGCCGATCCCGGGCGTCGAGATGAAGCTGCTCGACGGCGAGACCTGGGACGAGATGACGGACCCCGAGGGGATCGGGGAGATCGCCATCAAGGGCCACAACATCATGAAGGGCTACTACAAGCGCCCCGATGCCACCGCTGCCTCGATCAGCGAGGACGGCTGGTTCCGTTCCGGCGACCTCGGCCGCAAGGACGCCGACGGTTGGTACTACATCGTCGACCGCTCCAAGGACATGATCATCCGCGGCGGATTCAACGTCTACCCGCGCGAGATCGAGGAGGTCCTGCTCACCCACCCGGCGATCTCGCTCGCCGCCGTCATCGGCGTGCCGCACGAGAGCCACGGTGAGGAGATCAAGGCCGTCGTCATCCTCAAGCCCGGCGCCAGCGCCACGCCCGAGGAGCTCGTGGCCTGGGGCAAGGAGCAGATGGCTGCCTACAAGTACCCCCGCGTCGTGGAGATCGTCGAGACGCTCCCGATGACGGCCACCGGCAAGATCCTCAAGCGCGAGCTTTCTTGAGGCCTAGAACGGATGGGGCAGTGCGCCCGGGAGCTTCGTGAGGAGCTCCCGGGCCTGCTCGGCCACCTTGTGCTCGACGAGCACCTCGTAGCGGGTGGCCACCACGGTGCTGACCGAGGAGAAGTCCCGCTGACCGCGGGTCGCCGCATAGCCGGCGAGCGCGAAGATGATCCCGAACGCCAGGCCGAGCAGTGTCGTCGACAGGATCGTCGGCAGCGTGTCGCCGGTCCCGAAGAAGCTGAACAGCACGCCCACGAACAGGCCGAACCACAGCCCGCTCATCGCGCCGCCCGCCGCGACCCGACCGGTGGTGAGCCGCCCGGTGATCCGCTCGACCTGCTTGAGGTCGGTGCCGACGATCATGCAGTTCTGCACGGGAAAACCCTCGTCGGAGAGGAAGTCGACCGTGCGCTGCGCGGTCGCGTAGTCGTCGTACACCGCCAGGGACTGGGGGAACTCGAGGGCCATCATCGAACGCATCGAGGGGCGCGGCGTGGGAGTGCTCATGGCACCAGTCTGCCGTGCGTCCCATCGACGGCCGCGAAATCGGCGCGGCGCCCTGCGCGCACTAGACTCACGGCCGTGGCCCGAGTCGTCGTAGCTGTCATGCCGAAGCCCGAGATCCTCGACCCCCAGGGGAAGGCCGTCCAGGGTGCGCTGCCCCGACTGGGCTTCTCCGGAGTCACCGACGTCCGTCAGGGCAAGCGGTTCGAGATCGAGTTCGAGGGCGAGGTCACCGACGCCGTTCTCGCCGAGGTCGAGAAGATGGCAGAGACGCTGCTCTCCAACCCGGTCATCGAGAACTACACCGTCACCGTCGAGCAGGGCGCCGCGCAGTGAAGATCGGCGTCGTCACCTTTCCCGGCTCGCTCGACGACGTCGACGCGCAGCGCGCGGTCCGGATCGGTGGCAACGAGGCTGTCGCCCTCTGGCACGGCGCGGCCGACCTCAAGGGCGTCGACGCGGTCATCCTGCCGGGCGGCTTCTCGTACGGCGACTACCTGCGCTGCGGGGCGATCTCCCGCTTCTCGCCGGTCATGGACAGGGTCGTCGAGGCCGCCAACGCCGGGATGCCGGTGCTCGGCATCTGCAACGGTTTCCAGATCCTCTGCGAGTCGCACCTGCTGCCCGGCGCGCTGATCCGCAACGACCACCGCAAGTTCGTGTGCCGCGACCAGTTGCTGCGCATCGAGAACAACCGCACCCCGTGGACGTCGGCGTACGACCAGGGTCAGGAGATCCGGGTCGTGCTCAAGAACGGCGAGGGTGGCTTCGTCGCCGACGCCTCGACCCTGGAGCGGATCGAGGGTGAGGGCCAGGTCGTGGCCCGCTACCTCGAGGTCAATCCCAACGGCTCCCTCAACGACATCGCCGGCATCACCAACGAGCGCGGCAACGTGGTCAGTCTGATGCCGCACCCCGAGCACGCCGTCGAGGAGCTCACCGGCAGCGGCCTCGACGGCCTCGGCTTCTTCACCTCCCTGGTCGAGAAGACCTTCGCCTGACACAACGATGCGCTCCGGCCTCACCAGGTGAGGCCGGAGCGCATCGTTGTGTCAGACCCCGGCCCAACGTGGCTTGACCCCGGACCCGCCCCAGCGGAGTCCGGGGCCAAGCAACCGACTCAGCTCCCGGTGGGGGAGAGCCGGCGGTTGAGTCCGGCGCGCCCGACGGCGTACGAGCCGCATGCGGCCAGCACGACGCCGATGACAGGCGGCACGCCGAACTCGGTCTCCTTGGCGATCCACGCGATGCCACTGGCGAGGGCGTAGACCGCGAGGTTGGGGAGGTTGAGCGCGGGCAGGCGCTCGCCCTCGGGCATGCCGCCGTGGCGCCAGCGCGCGTAGTAGTCGCCGATGACGACACCGCCGAGCGGCGGGATGAAGACGCCGAGCAGCACGAGGTAGTCGATCAGGTGGTTCTATACGCCGACCAGGGCCAGCACCGTGCCGATGACCGAACCGCCGATCACGAACGGCGTCTTCGACGGCTTCTCGAAGAGCTCGGCGCCCGCCACCCCGAAGGCGTACGCCGTGTCGGCGTTGGACTTCCACAGGTTGCCGAACAGCAGCACGAGGCCCCAGGTGATCAGGCCGAGGTCGTAGAGAACCAGGACGAAGTCGCCCTGCCCGAAGGTCATCGCCCCGGTCGCACCGAAGAAGATCATCAGGCCGTTGCCGATCAGGAAGCCGATCACGCAGGCGATGAGAGCCTGGCTGCCGCTGCGGGCGAACCGGGTCCAGTTGGGTGCCTGGGTGCCGGCGGAGACGAAGGTGCCGACCACGGTGGTGACCGCGACCGCCATGGTCATCGTGCCGTTGGGCTGCACGTCGGCCAGCCCGGACCAGCCGCCGACCTCGTCGAGGGAGCGGAAGAGCACCCAGAACGCGAGGATCAGGATGAGTGGGGTGGAGATCGCGGAGACCCAGTACATCCCGCGGTAGCCGTAGCACGCGGTCAGGCACATGAGGACGCTCGTCACGATCATCACGGCGGCCTTGGCGACGTCGGAGTGCCAGGAGAACGCCTGCGCGGTCAGGTCGCCGATGGTGCCGATGACGACGCCGTACCAGCCGATCTGGGTGCCGCCGAGCAGGATCGAGCCGAGCTTGCTGCCGCGGTGTCCCAGCACGTAGCGCGCCATCACGACTGTCGTCAGGCCGGTCTTGGCGCCGATCCAGCCGAGCACTGCGACGTACGTCCCGAGGACCAGGGAGCCGAGCAGGATGACCCGGATCAGCTCGCCGAGTGCGAACGCCGAGCCGAGCTGCGCGCCGGCCAGCATGGTCGGGGTGAAGACGGTGAAACCGAGCAGCACGACCGCGAGCGACAGGAAGGACTTGCGGGCGTGGGCCGGGACCGGGGTGACCGGATAGTCGGGGTCGACGACGGCTGGGGCGCTTCCGGCGCCCGGCTGCACGGAGCTCTCGGAGAGAGTCATGCCTCCTCCCCGATGTCCTCGGCCCACAGGTCCGGCTTCTCCCGCATCATGGTGGCCATCAGGTCCAGGCAGGTCGGGTCATCGAGTACGTCGACCACGACGCCGCGCGAGCGCAGCCACGACTCGGACGCCTGGAAGCTCTGGTTCTCGCCGACCACGATCCGGGGGATGTCGTAGAGCACCGACGTGCCCGCGCACATGAAGCAGGGGGACAGGGTGGTGTAGAGGGTGCTGGCGCGGTAGATCTTCGCGGGCAGCCGTCCGGCGTTCTCGATGCAGTCGGTCTCGCCGTGCCGGATGGCGGAGCCCTGCTGGACGCGCCGGTTGCGGCCGACGGCGAGCACTTCGCCCTCGTGGACGAGCGCGGCGCCGATCGGGATGCCGCCCTCCTCCCAGCCGATCCGGGCCTGCTCGATCGCCAGGTCGAGGAACCTGCGGTCGTCGTCGGTGATCATGGGTGCCTCCGCGTCGAGTGGGACGATGTGTCGGGGCTCACATCACCAGAGGCGCCGCGGCGCGACAAGGGACATACTGTCCGGCATGACGGCTCAATGTGTGGACGGAATGTCCTGATGGGGGCAACTCTCGCCGAGGTGCTCGCGCTTCCGTCGTTCCGTGCTGCCCGGACCGAGGTGCTCGTCGGAGACGTCGAAGCGGTCCAGGTGCGCTGGGTGCACTCCTCGGAGGTCTTCGAGATGGGCGCCCTGCTCGCGGGTGGCGAGGTCCTGCTGACCACCGGCCTCGGCCTGCACGGGCGCACCGCCGACCACCTCGCGTCGTACGTCGACCAACTGGCCGACGCCGGGGTCGCGGCGCTCGGCCTCGAGCTGGGCCGGACCTTCTTCGCTGTCCCCGAGCCGATCCTGACCGCTGCCCGGCGGCGAGACCTGGCGCTGCTGACCTTCCCGACGATGGTCCCGTTCGAGCGGATGGTGGAGGACTTCCACGAGTTGCTCGTGCGCCGTCGGGTTGCGGCGGGCGGCGACACGGGCGACGCGGGCTGGCGGGCATTGACGCAGGTGGTGATCGAAGGTCGCGGACTGCGTGCCCTGCTCGACGAGGTCTCCCGTCTCGCAGGCTGCCCCGTCGATCTGCGCGACCCGGACGGACAGACCCTCGAGCGGAGCCGGATCGCCTCCGTCGCCGAGGATGCCGGTTTCGACACCTCGATCCGTGGGCCGTCGGGACCGATCGGCACCCTGCGGATGCTCGGTGCGGGCGGCCCCGAGCGGCTGCGACTGGCCGAGGTCGCGGCTCATGCTGTCGCCCTCGAGGTGGGGCGGGGGAGTGGGGCTGGGCACCGCCCCGGACCGGCGCAGTCCCTGATCTCCGACCTGGTCGCGGGCGTGGTGGTGTCACGTGCCGACGTGCTGCACCGTCTGATGTCGCTGGGCTGGCCGCCGCAGGAGGGCCGCCATCTGGTCGTGGCGGCGGTGGAGGTGGATGCCGGCGTACCCCTGGCGGACGCGGTGGCTGCCACTGAGGCCGTGTTCCAGGCGGACGACCGCGGCGATCCCGCGGTGCTGGCAGGAATCAACGGCGGTCATGTCGTGGTCGTCCACCGTGGTGGTCGTCGACCGATGCCTGTGCGGGTCCGAGAGGAGCTCGAGGCGTCGCGCGTTCGCCTGGCACAGCGAGTGCCGGGGCGCCTGCTCGTCGCGGCGGCGACGCCCGTCGCCGATGCCGGTGACCTGGCAGTGGCCATCGGGCGTGCCAAGCAGGTCCTGCGAACGGCCCGGCGCTATGGCCGTCGCGAGGGCGTCGTGATGGAACGCGACGTCGCCGCACATCGGCTGGTGACCGGAGCAATCGATCCCGAGGTGCTGCGGGCCTTCGTCCAGGAGCAGATCGGTCCGCTCGTCGAGCACGACCGCGAGCATCGCAGCGAGCTGCTGCGCACCCTGGACGCCTTTCTCGCCTGTTCGCTGTCTAAGGCGCGAACCGCCGATCTGCTGGGCATCCGCAGGCAGTCGCTTTATGACCGGTTGGTCCGGATCGAGCGACTGCTCGGACTGTCGCTCGGCGAGCCGGACCACCGCACCGGGCTGGGGATCGCCCTCCTCGGGTGGCGGATGCGGACCGGACTCGACCCGCAGGTCGGGTTCGGTGGGTGACTCGGCGTCCGAGCGTCAGGGCGTCCGAGCGTCAGGGCATCCGAGCGTCAGGGCGTCGGGTTGAGCAGCGAGGCCCAGTCCTTGGTGCCCCACTTGTCCTTCACCCGGTGTCCCACCTTGGCCTGCCACGCCTTGGCGCTGTGGCGCGTCTTCTTGGTGTACTTCGGGCCCATCTTCCCGGTGAACAGGCCCTTCTCGGAGAGCAGGCACTTGAGCGCCGTGACCTGCTTGCGGCCGGCCTTGCGGGGGGTGATCGGCTTGTACTTCTTGAGCACCACCTGGACGCCGCCACAGCGCGGCGGCGCGACGCTGTCGCCGAACTCGAGGTAGTTGGAGTCGATGTTGATGGTGACGCCACCCCAGGTCTCGTTGTGGCCGCCCTTGAACTGCTTCATCCGACCGCCGGGGCGCCAGCCGTCCTCGGCGATGTAGCTGGTGGAGGTGTTGGCGACGCCGTCCCAGCGAGCGATCCAGATGCGGTCGGGCAGGGCGATGTCGGCCCGCGCCTGCATCCGCGCCTGGTCGAGGACCTTCATGCCGGAGCCGGCGCTCGAGTAGACGCCGGAGACGTAGCCGAGCTGACGCACGCGGGTGGTCCAGGCGCTGAGGAAGGCCAGGGCGGGCTCGGTGCACTTGGCGTTCGCCTTGCTGAGTGCCCAGCCCTCGAGGTCGTAGAAGAGCGTGCTGCCGGCGACGATGCCCAACGCCTGCGCGGCGGCCACGGCGCTGTCGGCCTCGGCGCTGCCCTGGGCCCGCGCTGCGGCGTACCCGCTGGTGGGGTCGTTGATGATCGTGGGATCGATCGTCGCGCCGTACCTCGGGAAACGTCCGACGCAGCTCGACTGCGGGCCGAGCGTGATCGGCAGGATCTTCCAGCCCTGCGCGAGTTGGGTCGACACCCAGGTCGACGTCAGTTTGCTCTGCACCTTGCAGGCCCGCGAGTTCCCGGAGATGTAGACCCCGACGGCGCGGTACGGCGAGCTGGCCAGCCAGGCGTCCATCTTCGCCTGCGACTGCGTCTCGCACTGGTCGAACCCGAGGCCGGTGAAGTTGCCCGGCGTCGGCGGGTTGTTCCGCTTCGCGGCCAGGGCCACCGGGTCGTCCGTCTCGGTCGTGCCGGTGCTGCTGAGCGTCGTGACCAGGAGGGCCATGAGCACGAGCAGGGCGCCGGCAGCGGTGCCCGCGAGCGGGCGTGCGAGACGGTGTCGAAGGGGTGTGCGGAACGGCCGGGAAGGCATCGGGACTCCAGGGGAAGAGGGGTCAGGCTTCGGGAACCGAGTCACGATAACCACATCAATCACACAAGTAACAGGGGTTCACCAGAACTACAACGCTGTAATTCGTCCGGCGGATCTGGCGGGTCGATCTCATGCACCCTCCGCCGATCGAACTGATCGGCACCCGCACCGATATCCTTCGGGCCGTGGCCGACACCGCTTCCGCACCCGTCCGTTCGTCCCTCGACACCGTGGCCGTCGCGGCCACCGACCCCGACCGCGAGCAGCCGTGGGCAGAGCTCGGCCTGAAGGCGGACGAGTACGACCGGATCCGCGAGATCCTCGGCCGCCGCCCCACGGGCGCCGAGTTGGCGATGTATTCGGTCATGTGGAGCGAGCACTGCTCCTACAAGTCCTCCAAGGTGCACCTGCGCCAGTTCGGTGAGCTCGCCCAGGAGACCCCGATCGGCCCGATGCTCGCCGGCATCGGAGAGAACGCCGGCGTCATCGACATCGGCCAGGGCTATGCCGTCAGCTTCAAGGTCGAGAGCCACAACCACCCGTCGTACGTCGAGCCCTACCAGGGTGCCGCCACCGGTGTCGGCGGCATCGTCCGCGACATCATCGCGATGGGCGCGCGGCCGGTCGCCGTGATGGACCCGCTTCGTTTCGGCCCGCTGGACGCCGACGACACCCACCGGGTGCTGCCCGGCATCGTCGCGGGCGTCGGTGGCTACGGCAACTGTCTGGGCCTGCCCAACATCGGGGGGGAGGCCGTCTTCGACGAGACCTACCTCGGCAACCCGCTCGTCAACGCCCTCTGCGTGGGCGTCCTGCGCCACGAGGACCTGCACCTCGCCAAGGCCTCGGGCACCGGCAACCGCGTGATCCTGTACGGCGCCCGCACCGGCGGCGACGGCATCGGCGGCGTCTCGGTGCTCGCCTCGGAGACCTTCGACGCAGACGGACCGGCCAAGCGCCCGAGCGTTCAGGTCGGCGACCCGTTCATGGAGAAGCTGCTCATCGAGTGCACGCTCGAGCTGTTCCGGGCCGGCGTGGTCGCCGGCATCCAGGACCTCGGCGGGGCCGGACTCTCCTGCGCCACCTCCGAGCTCGCCTCCGCCGGCGACGGCGGCATGAGGGTCGAGCTCGACCGGGTCCCCCTGCGCGACTCCTCGCTGGTGCCCGAGGAGATCCTGATGAGCGAGTCGCAGGAGCGGATGATGGCCGTCGTCCGCCCCGACGACCTGCCGACCTTCCTCGCCATCACCACCCGCTGGGACGTCGAGGCGACCGTCCTGGG